>JAHIYG010000067.1 GCA_018815265.1 Candidatus Altarchaeota archaeon
ATTTCTCAACTGAACCATACTTGGGGGTTTTGTAAGTACTATGTCTGCTCCTGTTGCCGCCATTTTTTCCGCTGTCATGCCTGCGTCTCCAGTCATCATTATTATCTTTTGTTTCGGATTAATCCTTCTTATTTCCGCAATCATTTCTGTGCCGTTCATATTCGGCATTGTGTTGTCTGTGATTACCAAATCAAACCCTCCACCCCTGTATTTTTGCAGTCCATCTAATCCATCTACGGCTTCGACAATCTCACACTGAGGGGACTCAAGTATCTCTCTAGTGGTCATCCTGCCCAAGTCATAGTCATCTACTACCAGTATTCTTGTTTTTCCGCCTGATGCCATAAGCGGCACCTGTGCTGCTTCTGTTGCCGGTGGCCGCTGCGGTTGCTGGGGGATTTCAGTATTCATGTTCAGTTTGTGAGTTTAGTCAGACTGTCTACACTATTTCTCAACTGAACCATACTTGGGGGTTTTGTAAGTACTATGTCTGCTCCTGTTGCCGCCATTTTTTCCGCTGTCATGTATGCGTCTCCTGTAATCATGATTATTTTTTGGTCTGGCTTAATTTTTCTTATTTCCGCAATCATCTGTGTGCCATGCATTATCGGCATTGTGTTGTCTGTTATGACGAGGTCGAATTTCCCCGCTCTAAACGCCTCTAATCCATCTCTTCCGTTTGCTGCTTCGACGAACTCACGCTGCGGAGACTCAAGAACTTTTCTCTCCAACTTCCTAATAGGTGCCTCATCGTCTACTAACAGTATTCTTGTTTTTCCGCCTGATGCCATAAGCGGCACCTGTGCTGCTTCTGTTGCCGGTGGCCGCTGCGGTTGCTGGGGGATTTCAGTATTCATTGTAGTATAACTCGTGAAGAACTAATTAATATATGTAGTCGCCGACCCTTGTCTGCTTTGTTTCCTCGTCGTTTGATTTGCTGCAGATGCTTTGGTATTCGCACCACATGCACTTCGGCGTCTTCACAGCCGGATACCACCCCTCAACTATGGCCTCCTCAATCCGGTGTATGGAATCTATGATCTCCCTTTTGTGTGCTTCAATGTCTTTTACGTCCCTTTTTGACCTGATTTCCTTTCCGTGGGCGAGGTAATGCCAGACATATTCTACATCATGCACGTCGTTGTATAGGGTTCTCAAACCCATCTCATATATCGTCAGCTGCCTGTCGTCGTCTGCCTTGTTCTGTGATAAAACCTTGGAGGAAGTCTTGTAATCGTGTATTTCATACACTCCGTCACCTACCCTGTCCACCCTGTCTATGTAGCCGACTAATCTGTAGTTTCCGTCGTTTTTCAAGTCTGTCCTCACCAGTAGCTCTGTCGCTATTGTTTTGACGCTGTCGAATGGCGCGTGTTTCTCGAAGTAGTCTGCTATGCAGCGCTCCCCCAATATCCTGTAGTCGTCGTGCGTCGCGCCGTCGTTTACCACCATCACATTATCTCCTATGCCCTCAGACCATATGCTGTTGTAGTGCCTAACTATGTCGTCGATGTCGGGAGCATCACCATACATCGCTTTCTTGTACAGGTACTCCAGCGCCTCATGGACTTTACGCCCCATGTATCTCTCCACTGTGTCGAAGTCCTCAATCACTACTTTGTCGATGTAGCGGTACCTGAACTTCCTGGGGCACTCATTAAAACATTCAATCCTGCTGTGGCTGAAAATCATGTTGTAGGGAATATGGGAACAAAAGATAATAATCATATTTTGCCCATATGGGCATTTATATATCTTGGCTTCCATAGTACTTTTGATGGTTAGGGGTAGGCGTAGGTGTTTGAGGGTTGTGAAGGGTGTTCCTGAGGTGGATTATTTCAAGCCTAGGGGTATTCCGTTGGTTGAGCTTCAGGTTAATTCCCTGAAGGTTGAGGAGTTGGAGGCGGTAAGGCTTGTGGATTTTGAATGTTTGGAGCAGGAGGAGGCAGCCTCTAAAATGGGGGTCTCCAGAAGAACTCTCGCCAGGGATTTGATTTCAGCAAGGAAGAAGATAGCAGATGCACTAATCACTGGAAAAGCTATCGAAATCAAGGGTGGCTTCTACAAGATGCGGGGTCGTAAATAGGTTTCTCTGGTTTTTATAATTTAGCTGCATGCATCACCTCTTTTTGCCCATATGGGTTTATATTATGTTTGACTTATAGTATATGGTGGGTAGTAAGGCTATATTGAAATGTATGGATGTCAACAGTCAGAAAATCAAGGAGCGGACGGTGTTGACTTCAATAGCGGTTAATATTTTCCTTGTTATGAACAAGGCGATATTTGGGGCTATGTCTAATACTCCGCTGTTGTTTTTGGACGCTGTGCACTCTGGTGTGGACATGCTATCTTCCCTGATGGCGTACGCTAGTATACGGGTTTCGCGCATGGGTTCTAAGGATGAGTCTAGAATGTATATGCAGGCTGAAAATCTAGCATCAATACTGATTTCTTTTCTCATACTATTAGGCGCCTGGAAGGTTTTACAGATGGCTTTGGAGCCTCAGCTTCTTTTCAAGGATTCCCTGCCAAACTTTTGGTTGGCTATCCTAGGAACTCTGATAAGCATATGTGTACTCTACATCATAAGCAGATACAAGATGCATATGGGGGGTAAGGTCAGGTCACACGCTATATTAGCTGACGGATATGACTCTTGGATGGACATGTACTCCTCACTTGCAGTTTTGGTGTCTCTGTTAGGTTCTCTTGTCGGAGTCAGCTTAAACAAGATTGTTGGTGTGTTGATTGCACTACTAATTGCGAAAGAGGGTGTGGCTGTGTTATTCCGCTCAGCAAGACTCTTTCTGAAGGGCATATACTCGGAAATGGAGGAAGTTGATGATATGAAGACCGAGGTTGAATATGCCAGAATCGACATTAAAAAATATATTCAGCGGGTGAAGAGCATATGGAAGTATATGTTTGCAGCCATACTACTGGTTTATCTTCTCTCTGGAATATATGTCGTCGAATCAGACGAGCACGGCATAGTTAAGAGGTTTGGTGAGGCAGTCGAAAAAGACATAGGCCCCGGCCTCCACTATCGCCTTCCATGGCCGGTGGAGACAGTACTCAAAACGAAGGTAACGCAAGTTAACAGGCTTGAAATAGGATTCAGGCTTGAGAAAAAGGCATATGACTCGGCTATGCAACCTGAGTTATGGGAGAGTTCCCATGGCACAGGCAGCTATGAGAAGGTCCCTAAAGAGTCGATGATTGTGTCTGGGGATGAGAATATTGTGGATATAAATTTGATAGTTCAGTACCGGATAAGTGATCAGTCTAAATTTCTTTTCAATTCCAGAGAGCCTAATAGGGTGGTTAAGGATGTGGTTGAGGCTTCGGTGAGGCAGGTCATCGGCAACAAAAGCATTGATGAAGCGCTTACTGGTGGTAAGTTGGAAATCCAAGGTGAAGTTGAGGATATGGTTCAGGAAACATTGGATTCTTATGATGTCGGGGTGGACATACTGGCTGTTCAGTTGCAGGATGTTCACCCTCCAACGGAAGTTGCCCAAGCCTTCAAGGATGTTGCCAGCGCGCGAGAAGACAAGGATAAAATCATAAATGATGCGTTGGCATACAAAAATGATGTCCTGCCTAAGGCGAGAGGAAACGCAGATAAGATAATGCGGGAAGCAGAGGCATACAAGGCAATGAGGATAAATAAAGCCAACGGGGATGTTGACAGGTTCATGAAACTATATGGTCAATATGTGAAACACAAGAACATAACCAAAACTCGCATCTACATCGAGACCCTGGAGAAAGTGCTTCCAAAAACCAGACTCTACGTCATAGACCCGTCAACCTCATCTGGACGGGGCATAGATTATTCCTCACTCACGATGCTGAAAGAGCTTAACCTTAAAAATGAACAGGGTGTTGTTGGGGATAGTAAGAGTCAAAACAGTGTAGAAGAAGATTATGGCTATGATGAAGGCTATTACCTTGATGAAGGGGAAATGTTTAGGAAGACGGAGTTAGGTCCGACGCTATTATAGAGAAGATGGATGTGAAAAAAGCTAGATGGGAGGGGTTAGGAAAACCAGCAGCACTACTAGCAGTAGTGACTGTGTTATTCCTGTTTAGCATGGTCTTTGTCATAGTTGATGAGACAGAGAACGTCGTTGTAACACAATTTGGGAAGCCTGTGCTGGTAATAACCGATCCGGGGCTGTATTTCAAGCTTCCGGAGCCTTTTCAGACAGTTAAGAGGTTTGATAAAAGGCTTGTTATAAGTGAATCCCAGGAGGCTGAAGTTCTTACGAGCGACAAAAAAAACCTGGTGATGGACTACTACGTAGTATGGGCAATCAGTGATCCATTAAAGTTCATGCAGACGGTCGTGAACGAAGACGGAGCCAAATTCAGGATAAGTGACATCGTCTACTCTGAATTAAGAAGGCACGTGGGTTTGCATGATTTCAAGGATATAATCAACTACAAAAGGGATGAAATAAACAGTGAAGTCATCAAATCATCGAATGATAAGGTGATTAACTATGGGATACTGATTTCCGACGTTAAAATAAGGAGGATGAACTTCCCCACACAGAATCTGGGGCACGTATATGATAGGATGAGGTCAGAAAGGAGTAAGATAGCCAATCAATACCGCAGTGAAGGAGAGGAGGAGTCTTTGAAAATAAAGGCGGAAACAGACAAGACGAAAAACTTAATTCTTTCCGAAGCCAGTAAGAATGCATCAATCTTGAAGGGTGAAGGCGACGCTGAAGCAACAAAAA
>JAHIYG010000068.1 GCA_018815265.1 Candidatus Altarchaeota archaeon
CTTTGGCTTTGATTTTGCAGTTTTTGAATCGTTTCTGCGATTTTTCAAGCATGCCCCTGACTACGTCTTCTACGAATTTGGGGTTAGCATACATTTTTTCTACAACCTTCACCTCGTCTGAGGTCTTAAGTAGGGTGTATACTGGCGAGGAGAATGATTCTTCGACGACAGTTATCATATCCTCTAAGTTGATTTCAGAATCTATGGTGGCCTCGACTGTCAATTCCCCTATTGCCCGCTGTATGTGGGGTTTCCCACAAGTTTGTGTGGAATGCGGACAGGATGTGTTGCCCAATACCCTAACCCACAGTCTTTTTGAAAATCCTTCTTCGTCTTTTGACACTATGACTGCAGCCTTGTGCGCTTCAAGAGTCGGCTTTCCTGTTTTGGGGGTTTGTCGCTCTACGAAAAAATCCAATACCATCTTCACCTCCCCGCTGTTGTAGGGGTGTTTTCTGCTGAGGTTTTCAAGTATCTTCTTTTCTATTTCCTCGATTGATTTTGCTGGGTCTCTGGTTTCCTCCTCTACAGATTCTGTAATCGACTCGATGAGCCGGCTCATATGTATGCCTTTCCTGTCTTTTTCCAAATCTATTGTTATCTCTATGTCGGGGGCAAACCGGTAGTTTGAGCCCTTCCAGTTTGTTTCAATCAAGGTCTTAAGATTCACTATTCCAACACGTTCAAGGTTTCGCAATACATCCGGTTTGGTATCCTGTGTGTCTGTCATTTTATCCTCATGAGCTTATGCAACTGCGGCAGCACTCTCACATCAAGTTTTGACGCTATGACTTCGTCAACCACCCATTTGATGCTTTTCCCGCCCTCTGGCATAAGGTAGGTTATAACTTTGGTTTTTCCGATTATGTTTTTTGCAAATTCTAGGTCGTTTCTGTCTTTTACGACAATCTTTATTTGGTCTTTCTGCTTCAGATGCTTCAGCAGTGATTCGTCGCTTTTCACGCCAGATGAGGGAGGCTTCATATCCATCGAAACGCAATCTACTGTTTCAAATATTTCACAATCATATAATGTGCCGTTCGTCTCCAATACGATTTCATATCCTTTCTTTTTGAGTTCCCTGACAAGCGTCTGAGCCTCCATCACCTGGAACAAAGGTTCTCCTCCTGTGATGCACACGGACGCTATATTATATGATGTTATCTCTTTCATGGCTTCATCTAAATCCATGTCTTTGCCGCCTGACCAAGCGTGTTTGGTGTCGCACCAATTGCATCGAAGATTGCAGCCAGTAAATCTCACGAAAACCTGGGGTTTCCCCACATACCTGCCTTCGCCTTGGATGGATGCGAAAATCTCAGATATCTTCATCTGCCTATCACCACCATGTATTCCCTGAATTTGCCGATTATAGGTTTAGAGTCGAGGACTCTCGACCCCAGAATATTATACTCTTTCAGTAGGTCATCTGTCCAGTTTTTTTCATCGTATTTGAAGGTTTCTATGCCTAGGGTGTTTCTTGTTTCGACGTCTTGATCTGTGAATAATGGCATGCTTGCGAAAACTATTGGCGCAATTTGAAGCTGGAGATCCATAAGTTTTTTGATTTTATCTGGGGCGAAATGTTCGAGTACGCCGCCGGATGAGCACGCGTGGAAGCTGTCTTTGCCGAAGACTTCGACTATGTCGAAGAAGTCAGCCTCTTTGAGTGATATGTTTTTGCCGAATTTCCTTGCATTTTCTCGGGCGGCATTCAGGACTTTCTTATCGCGGTCGAATCCTGTGACGTTGAAGTGGTGTGACATTGGCACTGCAGTGTATCCTGGCCCGCAGCAGCATTCCAAAACCTTATCGCCCTCTTTGACGTGTTTTAGGTAAACTGGCAAATCCTCCATGAAAGAGGAATAGGCTTTATTGTAGACGTCTTCATTGAGATATAGTTTGCCCTCCTTTTTGAAAACATTAAACCAGTCGCCTTTCATCTTTCATTTGTTATATTTTATCTTATCTTTCAGTCCTGCTTGTTTGAATCCGGCAAGTCTTATGGTGCAGCTGTCGCATTTGCCGCATGCTTTCTCGCCTCCGACGTAGCAGCTCCAAGTCAGCTCAAATGGAACATTCAGTTCCGCACCTTTTAGTATGATTTCTTTTTTGTCGAGGTTGATGATTGGGGTTTTTATTTCAACGTAGTTTCCCTCAATTCCCCGTTTGGTTGCGAGGTTTGCGAGGTCCTGAAATGCCGCAAAGTATTCTGGTCGGCAGTCGGGGTATCCTGAGTAGTCCATGTGGTTTGCGCCGATAAATATTGCATCCGCGCCAACGACTTCAGCATAGCCTAGTGCGCAGGATAGAAGTATTGTGTTTCTTGCAGGCACGTAGGTGACTGGTATTTCTTCTGAGGATTTAATCTCGGAAAATGACTTGCCCTGCGGCACCGCCAGGTCTGACGTCAGCGCGGAGCCGCCGATTTGCGTCAAATCAATGGAAAGTATTTTGTGTTCGACTACACTCAATTTTTTTACTATCTTTTTTGCAGCCTCAATCTCTTTCCTGTGGCGCTGCCCATAGTCGAACGTCAACGCATAGATATCATACCCTTGCGCTTTCGCGATATATGCGGTGACTGCCGAATCCAAGCCGCCTGATAGTAGTACAACTGCCTTCATTTTACCCCTCAGCAGTGATAGTCGAACCGATTTCTTGCGAATAAAGTGTTTCTAGATGCTCTTTTTTGTGTTTTTTTAATATTTGACTTCTCTCTTGCGGTTCGCGAAATAGAAAGTGCAGATCTATGTCAGAAAGCTTAGTTTCCAGTTCAAGTGCCTCAATCAACAACATCCCCTTCTCCACGGTATGTTGGGGATAATCATGTTCCGTCAAGTGTTTTCTTGCGAGGTCTGGCAATATTGCATCAACTTCAAAGAATTTTATGCCTGAATCCGAAACTGAAACATTAACCACTCCTGTATGCACTACCACACCTGCCTTTTGCATTTCCATTAGAGGAGCAATAGCTTCTTTTGGCAGATCTCTTTTTGCCCGCTCATTCCTTTTTCTAACACCAGTGGATGTGGCGTCCTTAAGGTTGGATTTGGATCTTATCACTTGCATGCTGAGTAGCTCCTTATCTGACAAGTCTACACCTACCACATTTAGATTGTATTGTGGGAATAGCAGATATGCTATCTGGTGTCTGCGGTATCGCATGAGATTATTTTTTTCTGTTCGAGGTTCATAGTGTTCTTCTCCCCTTTGAACCCTTCCAACCTTGTCTTTTAGCATCCCGTCCAGATACAGATATATGTCTGCCTCTTCCCCCAGCCCTATCAGTTTTCTTCGGCCTTTGGGCGTGTCTTCAACCCGTCTTTGACTCATTTTTGTCTGTCCTCCCCTGTCGTTGGTCGATGGCGTCCAGTTGGTCTAGCATTTTCCTGCATGCTGTCCTTAGTGCATCTGATAGGTTGACGAATTTTTTGTCGTCTCCGATATGTTTCCCCAAGTCGTCTAGGATATGCTGGGGAACCTCAACACAAACACGCGGCATACTTCATACCTCAATCATATTATAATCATATCGGAATCATATATAAAGCTTTTTTTCATGTAAGGTAATAGTTTGTCCACATGATAACAGCTAACATAGTGTATTTCGGTTTGGGGCTTGTCTTATTGATTAAGGGGGCTGACTATTTTGTCGAGGCAGTGACTGCTTTAGCTAGGAAGTTGGGTGTTTCTGAGTTCATTGTCGGGTTGACGATTGTGGCGATTGGAACATCAGTTCCTGAGCTTGCGAATGCAGTGATAGCGTCGGTTAAGGGCGAACCAGAGATTATAGTGGGTGACATAGTGGGTTCTAACATCGCAAATATTGCTTTGATTATTGGAGTGTCTTCTCTGTTCACATCGTTGAAGACAGATAGGAGAATGCTTAGGCGAGACGGCGTCATAATGCTTTTGGCTATGATGCTTTTTTATATTATCGGCGCTCGCGCGCCTATTGGAGCAGCTGAGGCAACGCTTTTCATCATAGCATATGGACTGTACATAGTATACACTGTTGAGTTTAACCCATACCAGAGGCTTATTGTATATTTGAGGGAGTTCGCAAGGTTCGCTGGGATGCCCCATATAGGGTGGAAGAAAGATGAGGGGTATGGGTTGGGAAAAATCTTGGAGTTTGGTTTTTTCAAGAAGCAGATACACAAGGACGCGTTCATAATGGTTATGGGTGGGTTGGCAGTGGTTCTTGGCGCGAACCTGTTCATAGATTCTGCGGTGTTTTTCGCAGAATACTTAAACATTGGGAAGAGGATCGTAGGTATAAGCTTGGTGGCGATTGGAACCTCCCTTCCGGAGTTGAGTGTGTCGGTTGCGGCAGCCAGAAAGGGAAGGGGGGATATAGTGGTGGGAAATATTATAGGCTCAAACATAGCGAACACGCTTTTGATAGTTGGGGTTGCTTCTGCGATTGCACCATTGAATCTTGGGGAATTGACCATAAACTATACCGCACCAGTTATGATGTTTGTAAGCGTTGTTTTCCTGGTTTTTGTGAGGCGGGGTTGGGAGATAAAAA
>JAHIYG010000069.1 GCA_018815265.1 Candidatus Altarchaeota archaeon
AAAGTCACTGTAATACCAGCCAAAAAACTAGGAGACGTACTAAAAAATTCACTAGTAAACGGCGACACAATTGTGAAAAAACTCGAGAAAATAACAGTATAAAAATTTTACTTTTCCACTGCTCTCTTTGGCTTTTATTTTATATTGTATTGGGAAATGTATATGTGACAATGGAACTAGAAGACTTGGATGGAGTAGGCGAAGCAATAGCCGAAAAAATGAGGGAGGCAGGATACATAAGCGCCGAAGCCATAGCATGCGCGACAATCGGAGAACTCAAAGACTTGGGAATAGGCGAAGCAAGCGCATCAAAAATAATAAAAGCAGCAAGAGACGGTCTGAAGATGGGATTCGAAACAGGACTAGACATACTTGCCAAAAGGGAACTAGTCGGAAAACTCACAACCGGCTCCAAGGAAATGGACAAACTATTCGGCGGCGGAGTAGAAACCGCAGCCATAACCGAAGTGTTCGGAAAATTCGGCAGCGGAAAAACCCAAATAGGACACCAACTCGCAGTAAACGTACAACTACCCAAAGACAAAGGCGGACTGGGGGGAGGAGCAATATACATTGACACAGAAAACACATTCAGGCCGGAAAGAATACAACAGATGGCTAAAGCCCAAAAGCTTGACCCACAAGAGGTGCTTGGAAACATAATGGTTGCACGCGCCTACAACTCAGACCACCAAATGCTACTAGCTGAAAAAGCATCAGAACTAATACCTGAAAAAAACATAAAACTCGTCGTAGTGGATTCACTAACCGCACACTTTCGTGCCGAATACACCGGACGGGGAACCCTCGCATCAAGGCAGCAGAAACTAAACAGACACATGCACACCCTACAGCGGAAAATAGCAGACCTACACAATGTCGTAGTGCTCGTCACAAACCAGGTAATGTCACGACCAGACATACTATTCGGAGACCCCACAGCCCCCATTGGAGGCCACATAGTAGGACACCACAGCACATTCAGAGTATACCTGAAAAGAGGCAAAGGAAACAAAAGAGTAGCTGACCTAATAGACTCCCCGAACATGCCAGACGGAGAATGCATCTACGAAGTCAGCGAAAAAGGAGTCCACGACGCAAAAGTAACGAAATGATAAATCTGGAATGCCAAAAAACACCACCATCAATAGCCTCGCCTAAAAAGGCACTAGGGAACCCCCACCAAAAAGATAGGAGATAAAATCACTTCTTTTTGTGTTCTTTTGTCGTAGTGTGCTTAACAGAGGTGGTTTGCAGCTTCTGTGTTATGTGCATTATTTTAGCAGATAACATGAAGAATGCAGCCATGCTCAATGCAAATGTGTAGTTGAGCATTGTGTTCTCGAAATGGCTAGCCAATATGCTGATGATATTGCATATTGCAAGGACCAAAACCAGTAAATTCAGGTATATCCTCTCACTGTTTAATTCCATCTAAGCCACCTAACTGTTAATTAAACAAGGGGGAATAAATACCATTTATTCAGAATGGGTGGGGTTTATATTTTCTGAATGTATGTAAGTATCCTCTATCGAGGGCTTTGATTAACCTCCAACTGAGGTTGGTAAAAGTCAATAAATAAACAAGTCAAAGCCCGTTATAGGGTTTTGAAGGGAAAAATCAAAGCCCTCTATTTCATTGGTGTGATACAGATGAAAAGGAATATTTTTATAGAGTTTACAGGGGAATTACCGCTTGAAAAGCAGAAGGTTGAGCTAGTTGAGAGAAAGGGTATAGGACACCCAGACAGCATATGCGATGGAATCGCAGAGGCGGTAAGCATGGCGCTGTCTAAGGAATACCTGAAAAGATTTGGGACAGTATTACACCACAACACAGACCAAGTCGAGTTAGTCGGTGGTTTAAGCAACCCAAAGTGGGGTGCTGGAGAAATAGACTCCCCAACATACATACTCCTGTCGGGAAGAGCCACAACAAAGGTTGGAACTGAAAGAATGCCAGTTGGAGAAATAGCAATTAAGGCAGCAAAATACTACATCAAAGAAAACCTGAGAAATATAGACGTCGAAAATGACATAATACTCGACCAGAAAATCGGGATGGGTTCATCAGATCTCAGGTCAGTCTTCGGAAGAGGAGGCATACCCAAGGCAAACGACACATCTTTTGGATGCGGATTCGCGCCATTTTCACTGACAGAAACACTCACCTACGAAGTCGAAAAATACATGAACGGTAAGATGAAGAAGAAAATCCCAGCATCAGGAGAAGACATAAAAGTGATGGGTGAAAGATATGGAGACGATATAACACTCACAATATGCAATGCAATGGTTTCAAAATACATAAACGACATAGACCACTACAAGCAGATAATAGAAGAGGAAACATCTTTAGTAGAGGAGTTTGTCGCAAAATACACAGACAAAAAAGTAAACGTCATGATAAACACTGGAGATGACATAGCAAACGAGTCGGTATTTTTGACTGTCACCGGAACATCAGCCGAACAAGGAGACGACGGCTCAGTAGGGCGTGGAAACAGAGCCAACGGACTGATAACACCCTATAGACCCATGAGCATGGAAGCCACATCGGGGAAAAACCCAATAAACCATGTTGGAAAACTATACAATCTACTGTCCAACAAGATAGCAAAAGACATAGCCAAAGATGGCGCAAAACAGGCGTATGTGAGGATACTATCCCAGATTGGCAGTCCAATAGACCAGCCTCTCGCCTGCGACATACAGTTGGTTGGTGCGAAAAAGATGGAGGCTAAAGCCTACAAAATCGCAGACAAATGGCTTGCAAACATCACAAAGATGACCAAAGACTGCGTAGAAGGCAAGGCACAAACATTCTAAAAGATGGGGAAACCCCCTCCACATCTTTTATTTTCTATTTATAATCATTAACCATGAGAGAGAACATACAGTTTGAAGGTTTACCCGGGAAAATAGGTTTCGCTTTCGGGGTTTTTCCATTGATTATTGCGGTATTAGTGGCTTTTCTATTCACCTCACACCTGTTCATAGCGTCCGTGGGACCGGGCGAGGTAGGAGTCAAATTCAATTACTTATCAGGTGGTATAGAGGAGGAAGAATTTGGTGAGGGATGGCATCTGAAGCCTCCGTGGGTTTATGTCACCAACTATAATGTAAGAACCCAAGAGTACACCATGAGTTCCCAACAGGAGAAAAGAACAAGCAAAGCCCAGGACGAGAGCATATTAACTATTTCCAAAGACGGGTTGAATGTGAACTTCGATATCACAATGCTTTATCATATTGTTCCTGAGAAAGCCAGCGAGATACACAAAACAATAGGCCCAGATTATGGTGAAACAATAATACTCACACTCACAAGAACATCCATAAGAGACGTTGCAGGGGAGTATTTCGCAATGGATATGCACCAGAAAAGGCCTGAGATGGCTTCAAAGATATATGCGGAATTAAAGCCCATGCTCGCAGAAAGAAACATCGTATTGGAGCAGGTGCTCGTACGCTCCATAGTAAGGCCGCAACAGATTGAAAATGCAATAGAAAACAAACTCGAAGCAGAGCAAGAGGCCTTGAAGATGGAGTTCATAATCCAAAAAGAGGAAAAAGAGGCTGAAAGAAAAGGTATTGAAGCGGAAGGCATTGCAAAAGCAAATGAAATAATTGGTGAAAGCCTCACACAAAATTACCTAAGCTGGTATTGGATTTCAAACCTTGACAGCCACAACAGCGTAATGTATGTTCCAATAAACGAGCAGGGTTTCCCGATGTTCAAAGACATAGACAAAACATAGGTGAATTATGATGCTTAACCCATTAGAGATAGAGTTGATGCTCAAGGTCTTGCTTGCCGCAGTACTTGGCTTTCTCATAGGCATAGAGCGGAAAGGCGGCAGGCGTGAGATCG
>JAHIYG010000070.1 GCA_018815265.1 Candidatus Altarchaeota archaeon
ATATTTAAATAAGAATAATGAAGAAAGAGTTAAAGAGTTAGTATTTTTACCTGCATCCGCAACCTGGCCCAAACATCACACTCACCTCCGATTATTACACTATAGTTTACACTTAGATACATAAAAGAGGGGTAGTAACCCCATTGTTACCCTAAAAAAAGGCTTTATTCATCGTCTGGACTGAGTTTTACAGTTAATGCAACAAAAATTGTCACTAGAAAACCATAGCCTAAAAGGACGTATTCAATGGGTGCAAGCCGCTTAATCAGAAGGATTAACCCAGCTACAAGCGAGAGTATCCCAGTAATCAGCATAATAGCCTCGACAACAGCCCTTAAAAATGCCTTTTTAACTGCGTATCCAGTCCTTACAGCCTCATCCCGTATTTCCCCGACTTTTTTGTCTGTTTGCTTTTTTATGTCGTCGACTTTCTTTTCGACTTGATATCTACGAGACAAAAGCTGTAGAATTACAGAGCCTACTCCGTCAACAGCATCTAATGCCGAACCCAGAGGGACCGACCCCAGTTTGAACCCATCACCTTTTGACTTGGATTTCTTGGACGCCATATTTTACCTTTTCTTCCGAAACATTGACATGAATACTGCACCAGCCAACGCGGCAATTGCAGCACCTACGGCAGCAGCCTTCTTCGGGTCGTTTCTGACCTCCAACTCTATGCGCTTCCGGACCTTGCCTAAATCAGCTTGGACGATTTTTTTATACTTCTTCCCCTCCTTAGACCAGTCCTTGCCTGAGAGTACCACAACCTTTTGATAGTTTGCAAGAATCTTTGCCTCAACATCCTTCAACGCAGTGTCTATTTTTTTTCTCTGAGCAGCAGACAGATACGAAGTCGCCTTAACAGAGGATTTCTTCTTGGTTTTTTTCCCAACAACAGATTTCTTCTTAGCAACCGATTTCTTCTTTTTTGTTTTTTTCGTAACAACCATTTATTTCACCCCCAAATATTTAGAAAAAGATTTGAGCTAGTGGATTAAAAAAAACTCCACTAGCAAATTTTTTATGTGAAGAATCACTTCTTCTTTTTCTTTGTCGCCTTCTTCTTCACTACCTTCTTTTTAACTGCTTTCTTTTTCACAGCTTTCTTTTTTGTTTTCTTTTTCGCAACCATTTAATTCACCTCACAAGAAATAATTTACAATAAAACATTTACATTATCCATTAATAAGTTATCATATTTCGTATTTCCACTTCCATTTCGTGTTGTTGAATGCGGATCCTATTTGAAATTTTATTTTTTCTCCTTTTTTCACTTTGACTCGTGTCTTGTTGGGTAGGAAAATCTGTTTCCAATGAGTCAGTGGTTTCTTCGGAGACGTCGACAATATAACGTCCTCTGAAAGTTTTGCTTCAAAATACATGACGCACCCAGTGAATATTCCATCAGTGGATATTCTAAACTCCCCTGCATATTTGAATCTTTGTTGCGTGTAGTCGACTGTGAATAATTGGGTTGGATTTGACAGGTATTTTGACCTGCTCATGTCGTAGTTTCTTATTGAGGGTTTTATTTCTGAAATGGGGCTGTAGTCTATGCCTGCAATTTCCCCCCAGAATCCAACGCCCCAATTCCTCGACTCCACGGGAACCAAGTATATGTCTATTTTCTCAGGTATTGTTTTTCCGCCAGATTTCAAGTGTTTACGGGCTTTTTGCATCTTTTGGATTATTCCCTCGTCTGTGATGTAGACGCCGATTAATTCGCATATTATGACGTCCGCACCATCCATTGACAGATCCCGTATATCTGCCCGTATAAAGTCGATATTTTTTATTTTGTTTTTTTCAGCTATTTTTTTAGCGGTGTATATTATGTCTGAAGAGTCTACGGCGACGACTTTTTTTGCTTTTTGTTTTGCAGCAAGCATTGCGAGTATACCTGTGCCAGTCCCCACATCCAATACTGTGTCTCCTGGCTTAACCGATTTTTTTATCGCATCCCTGAATGAGTTGATGCGGACTTCATCCTTGAGAAGGGTCTGGTGCACTTCAACCTGTGACCATTGGTACTGGTATGCCGTGTCTGAGAAAAAGTATCCAGCCATCATGTCATCAAGTGCGAATGTCGAGTCTGACAGTTTCATGATGATGTCCCGCCACAGGATTCTGAATGAACTCATTATTTTTTTCAGAAACATTTTCTTCACTTCAGTGTGATGTATGCCCTGTCCTTTCCTTTGTCGACTTCCTTTAGGCGGACTTTTATTTTTTCCCTGACTGAGGTGTGGAGTTTTATTCCAATGTAGTTAGAGGTTATTGGCAGTTCTCTGTGGTCCAAGTCTATGAGTATCGCTGTTTTTATGTTTTTCGGGCGTCCACAGTCCATCAACGCATCGAGTGCTGCGCGTATCGTCCTCCCAGTAGACACTACATCGTCGACTATTATTATGTTTTTCCCATCTATGGCTTCAGGCATCTCGCTTCTGTTTTCTTTTATTTCCTCCTGCAGGTCGTCACGGAATGGCCGGGTATCCAATGAGGCAGTCACAAGTTGTAGATTGTATTTTTTAGATAGGATTTTTTTCAATCTATTGGCTAATGTAGCGCCCCGGGTTATTATTCCAACTAGTATCGTCTGTTCTGATGGAGGATTGCTTTTGGCAATCTGTTCTGCTAGGTTGTCTAGTGCCTGCTGTATGCCTATGTCGCCGAGTATTTGTTTGGAGGACATATTGTTTATTTATCCTATTCCAATAATAATAGATGGCTAAGCTTTGGGGTGCCAGGTTCAAGAAGGATTTTACATATGATGTTGAAAAATATCTGCAGTCCATCGACATTGACCGGGAGATGGTGTTGGAGGACATCTGGGGTAGTGAGGCTCACGCCATTATGCTTGCGAAAACTGGGATTATCTCATCTGTTGACTTGAAGAAGATTCTTTTCTGGCTTGAAAAGGCCAAAAAGGATTATTTGTCTGGGAAGTTCGTGTTGTCTGAAAAGGAAGAGGACGTCCACATGAATGTGGAAAAATATGTGATTGAAGGTGCAGGCCAGGAATACGGGGGCAAACTACATACTGCGAGAAGCAGGAATGACCAGGTGTTGGTTGATTCAAGATTATATGTTAGGGAGAGGATTTTGTCTGTTAAGATGAAGGTTGTGGGATTGCAGCATGTGTTTTTGAAGATTGCGAAAGACAATGTCGAGACTCCTGTGCCGGGCTACACCCACACCCAGGATGCTCAACCTATTACCTTGGCTTTTTGGGCGACCGCCTATGTGAGCATGCTGTCGCGCGATATTAGGAGATTAGATAATGCTTTTGGGATTGTTGATTTGAATCCCTTGGGCGCGTGTGCGTTAGCTGGTTCGAGTTTCCCAATTGATAGGGAGCTTACGGCGAGGCTATTGGGCTTTTCAGGGGTTCAAACCCACAGTTTAGATGTGATTTCGAGCAGGGATTACATTGCTGAGACATTGTGTGCTTTGACTATTTTGATGAGTAATCTGAGCAAGTTAGCTGAGGAGATGGTCTATTGGAGCACATATGAATTCGGCATACTTGAGTTGGATGACAGCTATACTGCAGGCTCCTCTATTATGCCTCAGAAGAAGAATCCGTGTGTTGCGGAGCTTGTGAGGGGGAGAACAGGTAGAGTTTATGGTGCGCTTTTCCAGCTATTGACTGTCTTAAAGGGCATACCCATGGGGTATAACAGGGATTTGCAGGAGGATAAGCCGCCGTTGTGGAGGGCTTTTAATGAGGTTGATGCGGCATTGGATATGATGGCAGGCATTGTTGATACCATGAAGATTAATAAGGAGCGGCTTGCTGAGTTGTCTGGTGCGAACTTCACTACTGCGACTGAGCTTGCGAATCACCTGGTGAGGGATGAGGGTTTGAGTTTCAGGGAATGCCACCATATTGTGGGCTCTCTTGTGGGCGAACTTGTTGGTAAGGGGAAGACTTTCATGGATTTTGACGAGGTTAAGGCTATTCTTGCAAAGCACAATATTGGCTTGGACTTTGATACTATGCGGGAGATTTTCGACCCGAAGAGGAACATCCACACTTACCAGAGTGTGGGTAGCACGTCGCCTAATGAGGTTTCTAGGATGATTTCCGATTTTGAATACGAGTTTCAAATGGCGTTGACCAACAGAAAGCTCAACTCTGATATTGAGATAGTGTTTATGATGCAGAATGAATCCTACTCATTTTTATCG
>JAHIYG010000071.1 GCA_018815265.1 Candidatus Altarchaeota archaeon
CAATAAAGCAGGTGTCAATGGAGTTTTACTACTACCAAAAAGAGAGGGATTTGATTTTCCTTTTAGGAGACTTTCAAGGCATAACCCCTGATTCACAGTATCAGCTCACTGAAAGGACTTTGGAATTCGCAAAAAAATGCGGGGTAAAGATGATATACACCCTTGGAGGCTTGGGCACAGGCTCGATAACAAACAAACCGAGGGTTTTCGGTGCGGCAACAAAGACTGAGCTTGTCCGAGAGCTCGAGAAAAAATCAGTTATATTCAAGGGGGGAGGCGCCATATTCGGGGCATCAGGCCTGCTTTTAGGCCTTGCCAGGCCATATGATATAGAGGCAGTGTGTTTGATGGGGGAAACACACGGACAGATAATAGATGCTAAAAGCGCAGAGGCAGTCCTTGATGTGCTAATGAACATATTAGGGGTCAAAGTAGATATGACAGAGCTCGCGAAAAAGGCCAAACAAACCGAAGACCAAATCAACCAGATGACAAACATCATAACAGACCACAGGAAAACCGCGGAGAAACAGCAGGAAATGCTCAACGAGAGCCCGTTTTACATAAGATGAAAAAACACGGGATGATGGGCATAGGTGCTTTGATAATTTTCATAGCCTTAATACTTGTTGCTGCAATAGCGGCTGCAGTCCTCATAACAACCGGGGGAAGCCTGCAGCAGAAGGCATTAGTCACAGGCGTGCAGACAGAGGAAGGCGTCACTTCAGGGATTGAAGTGACTAATGTAATTGGTTCGGATGCTGCTGATGCGACATCGCATAGGATAGGGGATTTCAAGATGATGATGAGGGTAAAATCCGGTTCAAGCGGTTTGAACATGAACAACACAATATTGACTATAGACACGGACGACGCCTCAAACACCAGGACCTATGGTGGCGTACTCCCTACAGACTCTACAACAGCAAGCACACAGAATTTCATGGTGTATTATGTGCAATACGGCCCAAACTATCAGCCAGGATACTTGAATAGGGGGGACACGATTAATATGGTCTTCCATGTGGAAAATGAAATTACTGAAAACCAGCAGGTCAGATTAAAGATAATACCCCGTGTCGGCCAGTACACACAAGTTGATTTCTTCACTCCAGACAGCATGACACAGCAAAACATCAACCTCTGGCCAAACTAGAAAGTCTTGCACATAGGTTTTCCGCAGTGTTTATGACAGTCTGCATGCCAACCTCATCCTTTAGTGCATCGCCCGCGTTTCTTGCAGTGCATATGCCGCCGAAGTGTGCGGTTTTTTTGTCGCCAACAACCGCCATCTCATGGATGAGCATCCACGCATGAATCTGTTGGATGGTGTATTCCTGCCCTCCGTTCCTTGAGCCGCCGACCGCGAATGCTGCGCCTATTTTCCCTGACAGCATCATCTTGTTCCTCCTCAAAGGCAGAGTCCTGTCAAAAAGAGATTTAAGCCTTCCGGATATGCCCCCAAAATACGTCGGTGTGGCGACCAATATGGCGTCCGCTTCTGCGAGTTTGTCAAGTATGTCCATGACGTCGTCGTCTTGGCTGCACCCGTATTTTTTCCCGCATAAACCGCATACTACACAGTAGCTTATTTCCTTGTCCCACAAGTCAATCTGCTCGACTTCAAATCCCTTTGCAGAACATATCTCCAACGCCGTAGACAACATCAAGCCGCTATTTGACTCCCTTCTATGGCTGGCATTTATTCCGACTACTTTCATCTCAGCTCCAACACATCCCACATGTCAAAAAAGCCCTTCTGGTCCTTTATGAAACGTATTGCCTGAGGTATGCCTGACGCAAACGAATCCCTTGAGTGGGCGATATGCTTTATTTCAAATCTTTCCCCAATACTCGAAAACATGACTGTGTGCTCCCCCACTATGTCACCTGCCCTTATGCTGTGTATTCCCACGTCACCCTTCTGCCGTAGTGAATCGCCGCTTCTCCCATTCACTGGTTTGATTTCTCCGACTGCATCCTTTATGACTTCCACTGCCTTTTTTGCAGTCCCGGACGGAGCATCCTTCTTGAATCTGTGATGTGTTTCTATGACTTCTATGTCGTAGTCTGGCAGTTTGGATGCGGCCTCGCCGACGAGCTGCCAGAACACATTTACTCCCACACTCATGTTAGGGCTCAAAACCAACCCAGTGTTTGAGAGGTTGTATTTCAGTTTCTGGATTTGGTTTTCTGTGAAACCCGTCGTCCCCACAACCATAGGTATTCCAAGTTCACCCACTGTTTTTGAGTTTTGAACGCATGCTTTGGCAGTTGTAAAATCAACAACTACATCTGTTTTAGTCTTATCCAATATCTCCTTGAGGTTTGAGGGGTCATCTATCTTAATGCCCGTTTCCTGCCCCGCACCTAAGGCACCTACATATTGCCCTATGTTTGCAGTGTCGAACGCCGCAACTATCTGCAAATCCTTGGACTCCAATACAGCGCGTATTGCAGCCTGCCCCATCCTGCCTACACCCAAAAAAGCAACTTTTATCGCCATAGTACTAAATATGTATTATGGAGGAGGTTTTAATAATTGCAGGCAGCAAATCAGATGAGAAAATAGTTGAGAAAGCAGCGAAACAACTTGAGGAGGAGGGTTTAAGCTATAAGGTCGAATACTGCAGCGCCCACCGGGAGCCTGCGAGACTTGACGAGGTAGTAAAGAAATCCAAGGCTAAGGTGTTCATCTGCATAGCCGGTTTGTCTGCTGCGCTGCCAGGTGTTGTCGCGTCAAAAACAGAAAAACCCGTGATTGGCGTGCCAGTCGAATCTAAACTCGGAGGGCTTGACGCGCTATTATCGACTGTTCAGATGCCTCCAGGAGTCCCAGTCGCATGCGTCGGAATCGACAACGGGAAAAACGCAGCAATACTCGCGAAACGCATACTCAACGCGTAAACACATTTTTGATCAAACTTTTTGTTAAAAAGTTTGCGGGAAAAACGCAGCAATACTCGCGAAACGCATACTCAACGCATGATTTATTTTTTGGTTTCTTTTGCGAAGTTTTCCAGTATTTTTAGTCCTTTGGTTGAGCTTTTTTCCGGGTGGAATTGCATTGCGTGTATGTTGTCTTGTGAGATGATGGATGGGAAGGTTATGTCGTATTCGGTTTCGGCTGCGATGACCTTTGCATCGTTAGGCACTACATAGTAGCTGTGGACGAAGTAGAAAAAGTCCCCATCCATTATGCCATCGAGAAGTGGCGTATCCTTTGTTTTTCTGAGGGTGTTCCATCCCATGTGGGGGACCTTGAGGTCTGTCTTGAATCTTTTGCATGTGCCGGGGAAAATGCCGAGGCCTTCTGCCCCTTGGCTTTCATCTGATGAATCCATCAAAAGCTGTATGCCAAGGCACACCCCAAGGAATGGTTTGCCGGATTCTATTTCATCAAGGAGTGTTTCCCTGTAGCTTTTGAGTTCCTGCATCGCATCCCCGAATGCGCCAACACCAGGCAAGACTATGGCGTCCGCAGCCTTTAAAAGTTTAGGGTCGTCTATTATCTTCACATTAGAGCCTATTTTTTTGAATCCGTTTGATATGCTTGCGAGGTTTCCTGCGCCGTAGTCTATGACTGCTATCATTTTACAGAAGATATTATTTCTTTGAGTTTCTGCAGGTCGCGTTCCGCTATTGTGCCTGTGACTAGGATGTCTGCTCCTGCAGAAATTACTTTTTTCGCAGCGACTGAATCCCTTACGCCTCCGCCGACAATCAGGGGTATATTGATTGATTTTTTCACTGCAGATATCATCTCATCTGGCACTGGCTTTTCTGCACCACTTCCTGCTTCAAGGTATATGCAGTCCATGCCATAGTATTGGGCAGTCAACGCATATGCCAGCGCTTTGTCTGTTTCTTCGGGGAGTATTTTATCCACCTTACCCACTTTTTCGACAGTTGTTGGGTTCTTGCTGGTGGACACTACGATGTATCCCATAGGTATTGTTTTGATTCCGAGTTTTTTTATGTATGGGGCGGCCTTCATTTGTTCGCCAACTAGGAAGCGCCGGTCTGTGGAGTTCATGAGCATCATCCAGAAGATGTAGTCTGCATGTTTTGTGAGGCCAGCCGCAGTTGATGGGAAAAGTATGGTTGGAAGCTTAGATTTCTGCTTTATCGCAGCAGTCACCGCGTCTGTGACTCCGTGTCCTGCAGTGGATCCCCCAATCATTATTGCGTCGGAGCCGAATTCCTCGCTCTTTCTTGCAAGCTCGCCCGCAGCCTCCGGAAGCTGCTTGTCCGGGTCAATGAGGGTAAAATGTAATTTGCCGCGTTTTACCCACTCAATTATGTCGCTCATCAGAGAAAACTATTGCGGTTTTGATTAATATATTCGTCAGATTACTCCTGTTTTTTCAGCTGTCTCAATCGCGTGTTCCCGATTTATTCCTTTTCGAAGTATAGTGTATCTATCCCGGATTTTATGGGCTGTTGTTAGTGCTTCGATTATTTTTTCATCTGGTATGCCAAGCTGCTTTGCTGTCGTCGGCGCACCACATGCAGTAAGTGAGTCCTTGACTTTTTTCCAATCGGCTTTATGCAGGTATGCTGAAAGTATCGTGCCCACGCCACACTGTTCCCCGTGCAATGCGGGTTTCTCACATATCATGTCGAGGCGGTGGCTGAACATATGCTCCGCACCTGAACACGGCCTTGAGCTGCCGGCGATGCCTATGGCGACGCCAGAGGATATAAGCGCCTCCACAAGTATACTTATGTTTTTCATGAGTCGTGTCGAGTTTTCCATGACTATCTCAGCGCTCATGTAGGAAAGCGAGGATGCATAGTCCCCGTAGTATTGCCTTTTTTCCTTGTG
>JAHIYG010000072.1 GCA_018815265.1 Candidatus Altarchaeota archaeon
AGCTACTCGGGGGCTAAACCCCAGTTAGAGGTTAAGGAACAGGTGTATCTGAGTTAAGCTTATAAATCCATCCATCCCTTGTTTTAAATACAATGATGCCTCCAATAACCCCAGGGGAAAGAAACTCTTCATCTGAGCCTCAACTACCTGCCCTCCTGCATGGTCCGCAAGATATTGGCGCAATAATGAAGCGAATACAATCTGAGTCAGAACTCCAGAAAAAGTCATATCTTGATATGGTGCCTCAAGAGCTTCGAAGACATGTTAAACATATTGCAGAAGCTGCATTCCCAACTATGGCTCAGGGCAGGGACATGGAGGAGTTCACGAATGTCATGGCATTGAATTGGCTGGCTAAAAGGGAAGCTTTTACAGAGTTAGCTCGTACATCAACATTTACGTCTGTTGGCTCCAACATCCTGGACAGAGATGCCGACACAGCAGGTATGGCATTGACTTCTTCAGCATCAATCATAGTCTTTTCCGAACCTTTTGAGGGACAGCGGGATATTGCATATCTTAGGATTTCAGAAAGAGAGGCTGTCTCCATACCCCCCCTCGCTAAGGGAAACTTCCATGAAGACTTGGTGGTTGGAAGCCGCGTATACTGGAATGACTCGAATTCCTCACCTCTAATAAGACTTTACGCTAATCCCACAGCAGCCGTTGACGTCCATCAAACCTGCTCTAGAATGAATGAGAGCTTCATAGACATAGACCACCGGACAATACGCAAATCTAAAACCTGACTCTGTCTACGAGGTAGTATGTGATGTCTGATTCTTCATCGGAGTTTGCCGATGACAAATGGCGTATACTCGCTTTTGCTCGCATACACCTTTTTAGAATCTTACTCTGTCGACTAAATAGTATGTGATGTCTGATTCTTCGTCTGCTATCGCGTATATCTACGTCGTCGGAATTTGCCGACGACAAATGGCGCACGTGGCCAAGACCTAGGTCTTGGACGCGTGTCAGACACATTCTTTTTCAGTCGAATGCACTGTTTTAGAATCTTACTCGATCCACCAGGTAGTATGTGATGTCTGATTCTTCGTCTGCTATCGCGTATATCATGTCTTTGTTGACATTTTTAGCAAGCCTGAGTCTTCCAGCCATTTCTGGGAAGCTGCATGTGTACTCCTCAGGCACTACGTGGACGAGGTATTTGCTGTGGCTTTTCCCGAGTTTCGCTCCCCTGTCGTATATCCTAAAGTCTGTGCCAAACTTCAAACCACTTCGTACAAGCAGTCCCCTCTCCCGCAGGTCTTTGTAGACGACGTATTTGTTGTAGAATTCCTCCTCCTTCTTGCTGCCAATCTTGACTAATTCCTCGAAGGTGATTTTTTTGTCTCCCTTCAGAACCTCCATTTTGTCGGTGTCGACCAGGTATACTGCCTCAATGATTGACAAAACCAAGGCTTTGCCCTCCAATTCCCCGAATCCACGGTCTTTCAACTGGCTCTTTAGGTCGTTGTCTCCGACCAACACCTTGGTACCTGAGAGTATTGCGGCTTCCATCTCCGATATAATATAAGCTTAACTTATATTTGTATTGGTTTTTAGATGATTGTCTTGGGTTTAGAGGGTACGGCACACACCTTAGGTGTCGGTTTGATTGATGAAGACTACAATGTCTTGGCTGACGTCAGGGACACTTATTCCCCTGAGGATGGTGGCATACACCCAAGGGATGCTAGCCAGCACATGAGTTCCGTAGTGGGTGAGGCAATACAGAAGGCATTATCTGATGCTGGAGTTTCAATAGAGGAAATCTCACTTTTTTCATTTAGTCAAGGGCCAGGACTTGGGCCTTGTCTTCGGACGATAGGGACTGCAGCGAGGACTCTGGCGCTATACCATAACACGCCTCTTTTGGGTGTGAACCACTGTGTTGCCCACATTGAAGTTGGTAAGGTGCTTTCAGGCTACACTGACCCGCTTGTCTTGTATGTTAGCGGCGCAAACACCCAGGTGATAAAGTTAAAGGATGGCCGATACCGCGTCTTTGGCGAGACCTTGGATGTGGGTTTGGGTAACATGCTGGATAAGTTCGGCCGTGAGGTGGGTTTAAGCCATCCTGCAGGCCCCAAGATTGAAGGGCTAGCTAAAAAAGGAAAGAACCTTGTTGGCCTACCGTATGTGGTTAAGGGTACTGACATGAGTTTCTCAGGAATTTTAACGTCTGCACTTCAAAAGCACCAATCAGGAGCCGCCCTTGAGGACCTGTGTTTTAGTCTGCAGGAGACTTCGTTTGCGATGCTTTGTGAGGTGACTGAACGCGCCCTCGCGCACGTGAAGGCTAAGGAGGTTTTGCTGGCAGGCGGTGTTGGCTACAACAAGAGGCTGCAGGAGATGGTATCCCTTGTTGCTGCAGAGCATGATGCGGGATTCTCCTATCCTGAAAAATACATGGGCGACAACGGCGTGATGATTGCGATGACAGCTCTTAAGATGTATCGCGCAGGCGTCAAAATGAAAGCCGAAGAAACATACGCCCACCCCAGCCAAAGAACAGACGAAGTAGACATCAAATGGTAGCTGTCATTTCAATTATTTGTATGCCTGTTTCAGGTATTCTTCTCCCAAGCTCATGAGAAACATTGCTGCTTTGGGGCCTTTTTCCTTTCCTATGAGTGTCTTGTATATCGCTGTGAAGAGTTCTGGTGGGTCTACATTGTTTGCTCTTGCGGTTTCGTAGATTTTTTTGTGGTATATGCTCGGGTCTTTCACCGACTCTAATGCATCAACCAACTGCGTAAGGCAAGTTTGTATTCTACTGTCTAGTTTCAGGTACTCTGCCTTTACTTCCTCAGCAGTCTTTAGCGTGAATCTGAGGTAGTCTGGCCCGTATTTTTCCACCCAATTGCCTGCCAGTTTAGCCCTGTTTTTTAGCCTTTTTGTGTCGAAGCCGTCGTATCCGTTCCATCTAGCCCTTGATTCATAATCTTGTTCTTCAGAGACTTGCCCAAGGACTGCACAGAAGGTATAGGGTATGTTCAAATATTTCGGTTCCTGCACCTGCGAGAGTTGATACATCCTTTTTGACTCTACATCACCTGATTCCTTTCCGAAGTGCATTCTCTCAATCTGGTCGAATTCGTCGACTAAATTAGGGAGCATCCGCAGGTTTATGTCTCTTGCCTTGTTGAGTTTCTTGAACATGAAATAACGCAATACCTCTGGTTCTGCAATTTTCAACCAGTCTGAGAGCGTTATGACGTTGCCTTTCGACGATGATATCTTTGCCCCGTTTAATGTGAAGAATTCATAGGCTACTGGAATCGGCGCCGGCCAGTTGAATACCTCCTCAGAGATTATTTTTGACGTGTCGTATGATCCGCCAGCTGCTGCGTGGTCTTTCCCGAAGGGTTCGCACGTCACCTTGAAATGATGCCATTTAGCAGCCCACTCCACCCTCCATGGGAATTTTCCAAAACCCTTCAACGCATCCTGCACTCCAACGTATCCGCAACCTTTTGTGTCTCCACCTGCGACTTCCTTGTCAACGCACTCATACGACACCATCGTGCCATCTAAACCGGTAACCGTTGTAGTTGATATTTTGCCGCATTTCTGGCATATTGGAGTCCACGGCACAAAATCATCTGGCAGAGGTTCCTTCCTAAACCTGTTGAGTATCTCTAAAATATTTTTCCGCCCCTCAAAAGCAAGTACCACCTCGTCCTTGAATGCGCCGCTTCTATACAGCTCAGTCGCGGAATATATCTTAGGTTCTACACCAAATTCTTTCAAGTCCTCTATAAACGGGTTTGCGAAATGGTCCACAAAGCTGCTGTGGCATCCCTTAGGGTCTGGTATGTCCTTAACCGGAAAACCCAGGTAGTCTTTTAGGGATTCCATCCCTGCAGGCACCTTTCGAAAAGGGTCCATGTCGTCTGAAACCCAAATGAGGCGTGCATCTACTCCTGCGTCTTGGCATGACCTTCTGACGCAGTCTCCACGTATGACATCTGAAGCATTGCCGATGTGGGGAATACCTGATATGCTCGTTCCAGTCTCAATAACCTGTGAACCCCCCCTTAACCCAAGCCTCTCAGCTGCTTCGTCACTCCAATGCATCAAGGAACTATTACTAACCCAAAAATTAAAAGACACAGCATTTTAATCCGGACTACATAAAAGGTATCTGCGATGGAAGAAGAAATCAAAAGGAGCCTCGACCACATAGTCGAGACCTCACCCATTAGGCGTGTTTTCTGGCATATGGATGAGAAGGTACAGGACCTGCTCTATGGGATACAGCAGGGAGATGATGGAGTCATTGTCGGCAAATACATCTACAACATGGAAGGCCCGTATCCCATGAATATAGGGCGTAAAACCGGTTTGATACACACAATATGTGATATAGTCGGCATGGGTGGGCGTCCGCTTTTCGCATTCAACGCCATGCAGGTGGAATCTATTCAGCAGGCCAAGGAGGTTAGTGAGGACATAAAAAAACAGGCTTTGGGTATAGGCGTTCCAGTTGTTGGGGGCAATACGCAGATGGAAAACGACCTCAAACCATGCGTGTCATTCGTTGTCGTGGGAGAGCTTGTGAGGGCTCCAATATCTGATGCCGGCTGCGTGGTAAAGGACAAGATACTGATGGTTGGCCACGTCATGGAGGGAGAATTAGGTGAGAGAGTCTATCGTGCCAATACAAAATACAATACAATGCTTGACCTATACAGTCAAGGCGTTGAGATACACGCTGTCAAGGATGCGAGCCGCGGCGGCTGGTTTGGCAACCTGGTCGAGATGCTAGCCAAAAGCCAGAAAGGATTCAAGATAACTTCAATCCCCTATCAGAGTTTCACACGATACATGGGAACCTACCTAGTATGTGTTCCTCAGAAGGAGGTGGATAGGGTTTTGGAGACATGCGCCAAAAGAAAATGCCCCTGCATAGAGGTGGGCCAGGTTATGGGGGCGTTGCAGGTGAAGCTCGGGGAAAAAACCCTGGTGACAAAGGCGAAGATGATGAAGGTAATACGGGGTCTCCCCTATCGCAGACCAAAGAAGAACTAATCCAGGAAGTTATTCGAGGCATATTTCGTCTTACATTGCGCGTTGTTTGCGTTTTCAACGCATATCTTTGTGTCTGGGCAAATCTCCAAAACATCGTCTAAGTAGGTGGTCTCGCACTTAGATGTTAATTTAGACGGGTTTTTGCAGGCATGGGTTATTGTCTGTCTGTGGGCTACGTTTTCAATACACTTATACTCTACCCTTGTTGGTCCGCAGTCTAGGTCGCTGCTGCATCTCACATAGTAAGACAACGTAGTTGTTGGCTTAACTTCATCGTCTCTGTCGCAGATGCTGTTCCCGTCGCGGTCTAGGCAACAATCGCTTCCAACTACAATATATGGTCTGTTGCAGATGAACAAAGTAGTTGATGTCACAGATGTAGTGGTTGTCAGCACAGTAGAGGATGTCGTTGTTGTCTTAATCGTCTTTGGTATGGTCTCCTTAAACAACACCGTTATGTTATCTCTCATGCTTTTGTTTTCAACAGTTTGTTTGTTTGGATTCTCACTGAAAAACCCGTTAAATATGTAAAAACCAGACAGTAGAAAGCTGATTACTATGAATCCAAGAAGACATATTCCACAAAAAGCTACAGTAATCTTCAGGTAATCTGGCCAAAGCCAAAAATTAAGCGGCAACTTCCTTTTAGGCTTGATTCTAGGCGCTAAAACCACTTCATGCCCAAAAAAAGTGTCTTTTGGGTTGAGGCCAAATCGTTTCTCCTGCCAGCCACTGAAATCCTTGATTAATGAACTACCATCCAACTTCTTTGATTTCACACCCTCAACTGAAATATATTTTATGCCAACCGCCTCAGCAGACCTAACATCATGTATTGACTTACTTTTATCCTTAGAACTCCTCCGCACAACCTTCTTCTTGGCGCTAACCTTAGATTTAGCCTTAACCCTATTTTCTCGTTTTTTTCCAGATTTCCTACGCATTCTCAAAAAAGCCAGAAAAATACCCCACTGGCAATAAAAATAAGTCATACAAAAATAAAAAGTAAGTCAAAACGTTCATTTTTTTTGGTTTGTGTCTGGTTTATCCAAATTAGAGCCGAAGACCCCCTCATTGATGAGGTAGATGACGGCTTTTAGATTTCCTTCGGCTCTATTAGAATCATACCTCATCATTTATGGCGAGGTTATTGATTTCATCGAAAAATTCAATATTTTGTCTTTTTTTTTAGTTTGATTTATGATTTTATGACAAGATATGGCGTTCACTTGGGCGTTAGGACATCTATTTTACGGCAGTATTCTACCTCTGAAGGTGTTGTTTCATCTGTAGTTATCTATATGGAAGGTTTTATATCTAAGGTATTTATTCTTTATGATGAGTAAGGGAGATATCACTGTGAGACATTTTTTCTCGTTGTTGGCTCAAAATAAAAGACTAATACTGGTTTTCACTGCAGCTTGTGTTCTGGTATCTGTCGGATTAGCGCTCTTATCCCCCAAGACATACGAAGCTACAGCAACAATACAAGTTGGTAGCATACTTCAGAATCAAAGATACTACTACCCATTCACTCACGAGGAGGTAAAGAACATGCTGATTTCCTCCGAGAATGTAGTGCCTATATTGGAAAAATACAATATCTCAAAAGCAACGTATCATTCTTTTGCTTCAAACAACATAGACGTCAAAATATACTCTGAAAGGCCAATCTCCCAGAGTGCAAAATCCACAGACTTGATTGATATAAAACTACGCGGCAGAGACCC
>JAHIYG010000073.1 GCA_018815265.1 Candidatus Altarchaeota archaeon
ACCGTGCCAGGGATTAAGGACTTGCCTGTCGCCTGCAAGCTCGCACTCAAGGACTGTGACATTTGCGTGGCATGCGGGATGCCTGGCGGTGCTGAAAAGGATAGGGTCTGCGCGCATGAGGCTTCCCAGGGCTTGATTAATGCGCAGCTCATGTGTGACAAACACATTATTGAGGTCTTCGTGCATGAAGACGAGGCACAGGATGAAAAAAATCTTAAGAAGATTGTGGTGGACAGGTGTAGAAAACACGCTAGAAACGCAGTCTACCTCCTGAAGAATCCGGAGTGGCTTGGGAAAAACGCGGGAAAGGGCCTGAGACAGGGTTTCGAAAATGCAGGCTCGATTTAATACTAAAAAAAAAATATGAGGTAAAAAAAGATGGAGAGGATAAGTTTGGGTTTTGTTGTTGGGGAGTTCAACGCGGACATAACGCAGTTGATGATGGAGCGGGCTCAGGCGCATGCCGAGTTTCTGGATTGCAATGTGACGCATATAGTCAGGGTTCCAGGGGCTTTTGACACGCCAATTGCAATTAAAGCCTTGATGGAGCGAGAGGACGTAGACGCTGTTGTCGCATTGGGGGCTGTCTTAGAGGGTGATACAGACCACGACCAGGTCGTTGCACAGCATGCGGCGAGGAAGATGATGGATTTGGCGTTGGAATACGGCAAACCAGTTGGTTTGGGGGTTTCAGGGCCGGGAATGAGTAGGGCACAAGGCCAGGCAAGGATTGACGACTATGCAAGAAGGGGTGTTGAAGCAGCTGTTAAGCTTGTTAAGAGGCTGCGTGTTGTGGCAAAGAAGAATGCTCCGCAGATGATAGGATGATTGAATCCACAAAGGAGACGACACTCCCTACAGAATATGGTATATTCCACATTAAATCATACAAGGACGAGCAACGCAGGGAACATCTTGCAGTCTATGTCGGCGACGTGTGCGGGGAAGACATCCCGGTTAGGATACACTCAGAGTGTTTGACTGGAGACACACTAAAGTCCTTGAAATGCGACTGCGGAATGCAGCTTGAGCTGGCGTTAAGGTACATACAGGAAAAAGGTGTTGGGGCAGTGTTGTATCTCAGGCAGGAAGGCAGGGGAATAGGTTTATTCAACAAAATCAACGCATATGTCCTGCAGGAAGGAGGTAAGGATACTGTCGAAGCCAACAACCTTTTGGGCTTCCCTGCTGACATGAGGGACTACAGAGTCGCTGCTGAGATGCTAAATGACTTGGGTGTCAGGTCCGTTGTGCTTTTAACCAATAACCAGGGAAAAATAGATGGTCTTGCAGAGTCGGGAATACGGGTTGTTGATAGGATGCCCCTAAAGACCGAACCCACAGAGTACAATAGAGGCTATCTAAAGACAAAAAAAGAGAAACTGAACCATATGCTATGAAAGACGAAGAGTATATGAGGCGGGCTTTGAATATTTCCCTGCAAGGCAATCCCTCACCTAACCCGTATGTGGGTGCAGTCGTTGTGAGAGAGGGAGAAATAATCTCTGAAGGATACCATAAAAAGGCTGGGATGCCACATGCCGAAACAGAGGCATTGGATAAAGTAGATGCAATGGGGGCGACACTTTACGTCACACTTGAGCCGTGTTCGCATCATGGGAGGACGCCACCGTGCACAGACAAAATAATCAAGTCAGGAATAAAAAAGGTCGTGTATGGCGTAGACGACCCGACAGAAAAAGTCAAAGGCCGGGAGGCATTGGAGGCTGCGGGCATTGAGGTTGTATCTGGCGTATTGGAGAGCGAGTGTAGAAGAGTTAATGAGGTTTTTTTCAAGTATTCGACTACAGGGCTGCCGTATGTCGTCTTGAAGGCTGCATTAACTTTGGACGGGCAGATTGCAACAGCATCAGGAGATAGCAGATGGATTACCTGCGAAAAATCCAGAGAGGAAGTGCATCGGTTGAGGAGCAGATACGACGCCCTCTTAGTGGGCGTAAATACTGTATTGCGAGATGACCCGATGCTTACATCAAGGATTAGTGGGGGCAGAAACCCGCTGAGGGTTGTACTTGACTCTACCCTGAGGACACCATCTGATTCAAGGGTTTTGTCTGACAGAAACGTCCTGATTGCAACCACAAAAAACCACCCAGTTGAGAAGAAGAAAATACTGGTGGGGAAGGTAGAAATTATGGTCTTTGATTCTGAGAGGGTGGATTTAGATGAGCTCTTGAAAAAACTGGGGAAGAAAGGAGTCACTTCTGTGATGGTCGAGGGGGGCTCCGAAGTGTTTACTTCGTTTCTCGCGCAAAATCTAGTGGACAAATTCCATCTGTTTATTGCACCAAAGATTATGGGGGGATTGAACAAGCCCGCCTTCACAGGTGAGGGAATAAATTCCATGAAGGAGGTATTTAATGTTGAGTTCACATCAGTTGAGAGGATTGGATGCGACATAATGGTTGAGGCATACCCGAAAAAATGACTGATGAAGTTGTTTCACTGAAGAATGTGCAAAAGTGGCTCGGTGAAAAGAAGGTCTTAACAGACATAGATTTTAATGTGTCAAAGGGCCAGCATTACGTCGTCTTGGGTTTGAACGGGTCGGGCAAGACAACGCTTCTGAGGATTGCAACAGGGATGATTTGGCCTACTGAAGGGCAGGTATGTCTCTTTGGCAGAAGGCTTGGCAGCTTTGACATAAGGTCTGTTAAAAGGGATATTGGATGGGTCAGTTCCTTCATGAACATGAGGATTCCAATAAGCCAGACACTTCTTGAGCTTGTTTTGTCGGGTAGATACGGCAGCTACGGATTGTATGACCATCCAACTGAAGAAAACATCGATAGGGCTCATCAGCTTATTAGGGACTGGGGACTTGATGGATTTGAGGGGTATGAGTTCCAGTGGCTGTCGCAGGGTGAGAAACAGAAAGCATTGATTGCGCGAGCCCTTATGCCGGAACCCAAGCTTCTGATACTTGACGAGCCGTGCGTCGGATTAGATATGAAATCCAGAGAGGAGTTCCTCAAGCATATCTCAAGGCTTTGCAACGCAGGGCCAACAATCGTCTATGTCACACACCACATTGAAGAGATTCTGCCGGAGTTCACAGACGCCCTGCTATTGAAAAAAGGGATGAAACTAGCATGTGGTAGGATTGCAGAGACAGTCAACACAGTAAACATCAGGAAATGCTTTGACATAGACGCAGAAGTCAATATATCGGATGGAAGGTACATGCTTGGATTAAATGATGGATAAGAAAAAGATTTTGTTGGCTTTAATAATTTTTTCCGGGTTTTTCTTGAGGTCATATAGTCTATTTCTGCCAACACTCTCTGACAGCGGAATATACGCATATTTAGCCTACGAGGTTTACAATGGAAAAAAACCATATGTTGATTTTTTCATGCCAGCGCCCCCATTGGATATATACCTTATATCGCTGTCATATCGTATTTTTGGAGTAAGCATAGCATCTTCAATGCTGCCCACCGTATTTTTCTCCTGCCTTTCAATACCGCTGGTTTATGTGGCTGCTAAAAAATTCTATGGTGATGATGCCGCTCTTTTAGCAACTTTTGCATTTTCTCTTGAACCAAACATAATAGCATACACATCAAATAACTTCCTGACATCCGAGCCGTTGTTCTTCAGCCTCCTCGCATCATATCTTTACCTCAGCGGATTAGGCGGCAAAAGTAGATGCTTGTTTTTTGCAGGACTTAGCGCAGGCCTTGCGACAATGGGAAAATACCTCGGTTTAATGGTTTTTGTCTCGATGGTTATCCACACTCTATTGATCAGAAAGAGTTTAAAGAGCATCTTGGTTGTGTCTAGCGGATTCTTGTCTGTAATTTTGCTGTTCATGTTTCTTTTCCTCTCCCAGGAAATGATTGACCAAACAGCCGTGTATTACCTTCTCAGAGAGGGTTTTCCAATCGAGGCCAAACTCACGGTAGTACTGCCGTCGATTTTTGGGTTCTATGCCCTGACTGCAATGCTTTTTTTCATGGGTCTGGGAAACCTTATTGGCCTCAATATTTGGAAAGACCATGACAAGTATTTCACCATCAATATTTTAGTCGCTATCTTGTCGATACTCGCGATTAACAACAATCATTTTTTCATGTATGGAGTATACTTTAGTATTTCAGTGTATGCTATGGTGCTTTTGGGCTGTAGAACGCTAGATTACGTCAACAAACCCATGTTTTTGCTTCTCCTGTTCTTATTCCTGGGATTTACGGCAGTGAGTGACATAAGAATAATGACATGCAATAGTTTAGTTTCTACGACACTTGCTGAAGATATTGAAGGTGCAAAGGAGTACATACTTGCGAATACAGATGAAAACAGCAAACTTCTGGTTATTGATTATCCCCTGCATTACATACCTCTTCTCACAAAAAGACAGATAGTGGCAAAAGGCATTGATTTGGATACATACAGGCTGGATTTTGACCTGGATGATGAGGGGATAAATTCGATGAAAGAGGAGGCATCATTTATTCTACACCTTGATTTCGAGAATAACCCGGAGGTTAACAGGTTATTGAAGAGGGAGGATGAATTAAATGACAGGTTTGGCGTATCCACTGATGCGGCTAAAATCAGGAACAAGATATTGTTGGAGGAGACAACGAAGGTTTATGAATCAGGTCCGGTTAGGATTCACTCAGTAGATCCACAATAGTCCCCTATGGTCTTTTGGTCTCCACTATAGTATATGTCCTTCTCGTTTGCTAGGGTAGGATGTCCGTATCTGCCTCCCCCGCCGGCGACGTATCTGAGCTTTCCCTGCCTTAACAGTTCGATTACTGAGGCTATCTTCGCGTCCTTCTCCTTGAGTTCATCCAAGTCTACATCTAAGAGGACTTTTATTTCAGTCCCAAACGCCCCCACTAAACCATCCCATATGCCTTTGACTTTCTTGCTGGTTATGGTCCTTATGCCATAAGCTAAGGATATTGCCTCTGCAAGAGGTATGATTTTCAGATAAGGCGGGCGGTGACGTGGATGCGCAGGCTTTTCAAGGTCAGCCAGCTCCTTAGCCCGTTCCTCAACCCCCTTTTTTATGAGGCCTCCGCATTCTGGACAGCGCCTTTTTATTTTCTGGGCCTGACTCCAGTTGAATTTAAGAAAACAGCGTGTGCACGCTGTCACATGGTATTTACCCTCAAGCGGGTTTAATCCAGCGTTTAATGTGAAGCCCCTGCCACCCTCATGTTTCAATGCCTTAACTATCTCCTCAAAAGACGGGTTTTCAACCAGTACCTTGTTAAATTCACGCCCCAGCCTGTGAGGCCATGGACTGTGACAGTCGCTGTTGCTCATAAATGTCAAATCCTTGAGTTCGCTTATTCTGTCAGCCATGTCTGTGTCTGCTGAGAGCCCCAACTCCAGAAAATGCACGTGTTTTAGGTTTGCCCCATAGCAGTCCCTTAAGCAGTCATGCGATTTGTAGATTGAAGTCCACGGAGTGAAAGCATGGGATGGTCCAACCAATCCCCCTGCATCATTCACATAACCCACAACATCCTCACCGCCCAAGTCGATGTTTGGCCTGCCATCTGTGTCCAAGTTCTTTGAATACGGTTTGAACTTCCCGTGCAGAGACTCGGCAGCCTCCAAAGAAGGTAGAAGCAGTATGTGGTGGACTCTGTTTTTGTCTTCGATTTCAGTCTGTATTATGAATCTTGTTTTTGAATGCTGGCTTACATATAGTCCGTCCTTCTCCCTCAGGTGTTCTGTGAGGTGTTTTCTCCAGCCGCTATGCAGTGCGTCTGCTGTCGCAACAACATCCAATCCCTTGAGGGGGGCATGCGATGCTATGAGCGGTATGTTCATGTCATCGCTTGTGCCGCCGGAGTATCGTCCGTGTATGTGGAAGTCAGCGTTTAACTCTATCATCTCAATTTCAGCTCGTATAGTACGCTAGTGTATGTCCCCAATTCTAGGTCTTTATGGTGCCAGTCCTCGTTTTCAAAAGATAGTACAGGTTCTGCTTTGTAGTGGTTGAAAAGCTCCAAACCATATAGTCCCTGTATTGGAAGAGGCATGTTTGTCTCCCTGTCCACAAAGTAGACTCCAGACTGTCTGGATATCGCCTTTATGTTGTCGTATGCTCTTCCAGTGGCCATGTTCACTGGGATTGTCTCGTCTTTGGGGCTTGCAGCAAGTATGCCACGCGCCAAAAAGTCATTTCCAGCACCCATTGTG
>JAHIYG010000074.1 GCA_018815265.1 Candidatus Altarchaeota archaeon
CGCTTGTCGCGGAATGTTTGATTGTAAACCATAGATGTTCGTCTTTGATCCCAAAGGCCTTGCGAGTAATAAATTTGTTCAGAGCGTCATTGGAGAGATTTGGTGGGATTTGGTCGAAGTCGACGATGTAGTGTTGGCCGTCCTCCGCCTTCTCGATTCTGAGAAAAGGGGGGCAGGGCATTATGTCTTTTTCTTTTATGGCTAGGTTTTTATTTGCGTTCATATGCCCTCCTTTCGGTTTACAAATAGAATAGGGTTTGTAACTTTTTTATATCATCTTGTAGAGCCCCATATCGAGCCCTTGGCCCTCCAGGTCCTTGAGAAATATCCTTTTCTAGGGCACGATAGAATTTTCTCGGTTCGACGATATGTCTCGCCTGACTCAGCGTGAAAGGGTCAGAGGGAAAGTTAGGCAAGCCAGAACAAAACCAACTGATCAGTTGCTTATCTTCGGATGACCATGCCATCGAAGCTGGCAATCTCTTCGCCTCTGATTCTAAATCTTTTCCCTCATATGAATTATCACTGGAGGCGGGGAGACGGGGAGACAAAAGCTGTTTTTTTACCACAACATTATGAAATTTAAAGTTTTGCAAAATATCGCAAATGTCTCCACTTTGTTGTTTTTGTTGGAGACAGGTTGGAGATGATGCTAACGTTTCTAAGTTATTAACCTTTAGGTCTTTTTTTGTAGGAGTGGCAGTGTTGTCTCCATGTTTCCGTGGTACATCACATTCGTTAAGGAAACTAAAATAATCACATTTCATTGATATAGTTCTCCAATATTCGAGCAGATATGCAATACACGCGTGTCGTTGATTTTTTAGCCCATGGAGCACGCTCTGCTCTGGTTGTGCGGCCTGTGCTATCTGGAATAAGTAAGCCATGCTTCAATAAAACATTTGCGACAAATTTATGATCAAGCCCATGGCAAATATCTGTTTTAAAAGATTCCGGTAGTACATAGAAATCTTCCTGTCCGTCCTCATTCATTTTTCTATAGCCAGCGCGATTTATAGTTTTTGAAGGATATTGGGAATCTGTATTTAAGGGTGTAAATCGGCTCTCTCCATGCTGCTCAAAAAAATGTTTGATTTGCGACAGCACTACTTTTTCTTCTTGTTGACCAGTGCCACCACGATATTTTATCCAATCGTTATAGCAAATGACCGCAGCTTTTGTTGCATCTCCTTCTTTCCACCCAGTAATTCTTAGTGATGTTGCCAATTCCCCTGCAGCTGCTATTAAACTAAAACGGCGGCCAACACGTTTGACTTGCCCGCTAGAGTCCTTTGGAACGTGTTCTTCCATAAAATCTTTACAGAACTGCTTGAAATTTTTCTGTAGCTTATCCAGGGGTGCATCTACAAGCTTCTGTAAAAAAACACGGATAGGAGTTCCATAGTATTGAGCACACGATGATGTTAGTGCATCGGCAAGCTGTGCCCCATCGTCGTAGTCATGTAACGTATCAAAAATGCCATGTGCTCCTGTGTCGGCAGGAATGTTGACTAACCGTGTCTCCTGTCCAGCACGGGTTTTTTTTCCTGCATCTTCCATATGATCGGCAAGACTCATTTCACCCGAGGATAAGAATAGTACATTCCATCTTTTTGTAGGTTTAGTATCACCATTTCGTTTAGCTCGCGATTTCCCCCTCCCGTTAGCGATCATATATGCGATTTCGCCCGCAGCATGAGGTAATACCTGAGAAATCTCATCTAGACATAAAAGAGCGTCATTGTAAAGTGCTGCTACTCCTTCCAGGCCGTTACTTGTTGCCCGCCAGGAACACATAATAGATGGAGCGCCATAGATTGAACAAGCGATTCGTAATGCTGTAGTTTTGCCTTCACTGCTATTACCATGGATATGTATGCCTCCATTTTCTTCGCCTATAAGCGACAGTAAAGGTGCTGCAAAGGCAGTGCTTACAACCAATGTAAGACGACTATTCCCTTCACAAAAATGCCCTACATTGTCTTGCCACTGTTTCAGTGAG
>JAHIYG010000075.1 GCA_018815265.1 Candidatus Altarchaeota archaeon
AAACAAGAAACAGCAAAAAAAATTGGTTGATATATTAAATCAACTAAAACAAAAAACAGATGTAGATGAGTTAAAACAATTACGTGAAGATATAGTTTACGAGAATAATAAGTACCTCATTAATATTAAGAAAATAACTGGTGAACTAGAGTCGAAGATTGAAGAAAACAAACTAAATTTGTCCAATAAAGCAGATTTAAAAGAATTGATGTGTATACAGGAAACACTAGAAGCCAAGGCTAATACAAAAGAGCTTGTGGATATTAGGTCGGAAATTGAGCACAGTTTGGAAGAGAATGTAGTTAATGTATTAACTAAAAGGGCTGAGTTAGAGGAGGAAGAGGAAAAGCGACTGCTTAATTCTTTGTATGTTTCTTTTGAAGACAGATTCAGAGGCTCGCGAGAGGATATTGCGTTAAGGGGTGAGGTGTATATCCCCTATATAAAAAATGCAGGAGTTGGTAAGAGTAAGTCCCCTATAGTGGATATTGGCTGCGGTAGGGGTGAGTGGCTTGAGCTTTTGAAAAGTAGGGGTTTTGTTGCAAGTGGGGTAGACTTGAATGAAGTGATGGTTTCCGAGTCTAAGAAAAGAGGTTTAGACGTTGAGGAGATGGATGCTTTGGAGTATCTCAAAAAACAAAAGAATAATAGTGTGGGTGCAGTAACGGGTTTCCATATTGTTGAGCATCTTCCACTAAGTTATTTAATAAGGCTTTTTGACGAGTGCTTGAGGGTGTTGAAGAAGGGGGGTTTGGTCATTTTTGAGACACCCAATCCTGAAAACATTATTATTGGTGCTAGCAATTTTTACACTGACCCCACCCACAGGAATCCAATACCTTCCTGGACTCTCGCTTTTTTGTTGGAGAATAGGGGTTTGAAGGTCAATGAGATAGTAAAGCAGAAAAAGGATAAAGTAAATATGGAGGATAATGTGTTGGAGGATATGTTTAACACCTACTTCAATACTTCCGCAGACTACGCGGTTGTAGCTTCGAAAGAATGATTTCAAAGATACTATTCGTCACTCCTTGGTTTGGGGGTTTTGCAGGGGGTGCTGAAGCATTAGCCAGAAATACTGCCAAGGAAATGAAGAAAAGGTGTTTTGAAGTTGTTGTTTTCTCCACATGTTGCAGGAGTCCCTATGAGAGTTGGTGGGAGGACCACCTAGAAAAAGGCCATCAAGTTGTTGAGGGATTAGATGTTTATCGTTTTCCAGTGAATAAAAACAGGGAAAGGTATGAGGCTGCAGTCCATAAGTCAGTGAGTGGAATGGAGCTGACACAGGAAGAGAAAGACGACTTTTTCAGGTGTGGTATTGGAAGTGATGAGTTGGTTGAAGCAGTTGGAAAATACATTAATGATGGGTTTGAGGTTATTGCGTTGCCTTATTTTCAGGGTTTGACTCACGCTATTGTGAACAGGTATCCTGGGAAGATTACGCTTATGCCTTGTTTTCATGATGAGCCGCAGTTTTATTGGGAGAATACGAAAAACCTTATGGTTAACGCCAAAAACGTACTTTTTCTATCTCAGGAGGAGAAGGAGTTGGCTATCAGAAACTATGGTTTAGTTGCTGGTAGAAAGATTGTAGAGTATCCACCAGTGGGTGCAGGTATTGAGTTGGATGCCGTGGTTGGTGCACCACAGCATGTCATTGAAGGCGACTACTTCATTTATTCCGGTAGGAAGGAGAGGGGCAAAAATGTCCATCTGCTATGTGAATGGTTTGGTGAATTTCTAAAAGAGACTGGAAAAAACTGTAAGTTGGTGTTCATCGGAGGGGGTGACGAGAGCTTAATCCCGAAAGATGATCATTTTATTGATTTGGGTTTTGTTGGTGGTGGTGAGAAGTACTCTTTGATTTCAAAGTCTGCTGGTTTGGTGAATTTGTCTGTGAATGAGAGTTTTTCTTTTGTCATTTTTGAGGCGTGGCTTTGCAGGGTTCCGGTTGTGGTGCATGGGGATTGCGCAGTTACGAAAGGGCATGTATTGAGGGCTAATGGAGGACTTTATGCTCAGGATAAGGATGTTTTCATCCACGTCCTAAAGTACATGCTTGAAAACCCAGGTACCGCTAAGGAACTCAACCTAAACGGCATGAATTATGCTAGGGAGAATTTTAATTTTGACTCTGTGTTGGAGAGGATTTTGTTTGTGCTGGGGGGTGGCGATGAAGTATTTAGTTGATGGGCAGACTTTGAAGACTCCCGAGATTAATAGGGGTATTGGCACCTATTTCAAAAATGTTATTGAAGCATTGGTTGAGGTGGATTTCTCAAGTGACATCTACATTTCAGTCGCTGATGCG
>JAHIYG010000076.1 GCA_018815265.1 Candidatus Altarchaeota archaeon
CCAGGTCTTGCCCCCCACGGTTTGCTTTGTCTAGTATCTGTCGTGAGCCGGATTCTACCCCAAACTTCAGGGCTTCACATCCTGAGTCATACATTGTCTCCAAAAGCTCCTTTGTCACAGGTATTGGGGAACACATTGCACCCCATATCTTGTTTAGTCCACGTTCCTTGTATGCCTTGCAGAACTCAATTACTTTGTCTGGGTTCAGGTTGAATGTGTCGTCGTCGAAATAAAGCTCTCTCGCATTGTATCTTTTTATGACGTGCTCGCATTCATCCACTACCTTCTCCGGGTTTCTGTGCCTGAAGTTCTTGCCTCCATACATGACCGGGGGCCAGAGACAGTAGACGCATCCGTATGTGCATCCCCTGCTTTGTATTAATTGGATGTTTGGTGTTTGCATGAACGGCTCACAGTAGTGCTCCATCTCCATGAGATGCCTTGCAGGGTATGGTAGCTCATCCAAGTCAATCAAAGGCCGTCTGGCGTTGACTTTGACTTGGCTGCCCTGCCTGTATGCTAGGCCTAAGACGTCTTGGCATTTCATCTTACCTGCGAGCACCCTCAATGTGTCTCTTGCAGTGTATTCATATTCTCCAATGAACACGTAGTCTACCTGCTTGTTTTTGAGTATTTCTTCTGGATAGGTGCTGACGTGGGGTCCGCACAAGCCTATCTTACATCCCACCTCTTCTTTTATGAGGGTTGCAAGCGCCAGGTCAGAGTTTACTGAGGGAGTGGATGACTCCATAACCAGCAAATCCGGACTAAATGATTTGACGTCTTTTAGGAAGTCGTGTTTTTTCTCGCCTAATGTCAATGCATCTATCACTTTTACGCTATGCCCCTCTTTTTCAGCTAATGCAGCTGCGTATGCTAGAAAGAATGGGAAGGGGGAATATCCTGTCCTGTCCTCTTCTTCGTCGAATTCTGCATGGGGCCATCTGCTACCAGCCCTTACTGCATGTCCTTTGTCAAACCACGGCGGATTCGAAAAAACAACCCTCATCTCAGCCATACCTATAATAAGTAGTTTTTGTTTGATAAATGCTATATTGCATTGTTTTTTCCATCAAAATGTACTTTTGATTTAGGATGTCTGAATTCATGCCCCTCAGCCTCAAATCGTCGTTGTTGACTGCGAAGTATGAGACATTGTATTTTGTTATTGTGTCTGCTATTGTCTCCATTTTCTCATTTGGTGTTGGCATGGTCTTGCGGTCTGTTAGATAGTTTATGATGGCGTACCCCCTCGACATTATAATGTCTTCCTCTCCAGTGTTTGAGGCAATCCATGCCATAGCATCATAGTCTATGCCATCCTCAGATGACTTTATCAAGCTTGCGCTTTCCCACGCTAGAAACAACACGATGACCCAGAAGATTTTTTCCCTTTTTTGCAGGTCTTTTAGTGTGTAGGCACCCAAAAAAAGCACTTGCGCGTATAGGAGGCCATATTCATAGTCTACCCTGTAGCCGTATATGCAAATTGCTGCGATGAGGCTTATGATAAAAACCATAGACGCCTGTTTTTTCGGCTTTTTCACTAGTGTGTACACGCATGCCAGAAGAAGAGGATATGTCAGTATCCCAGCCATACTGTATCTCAAATGCATTGGGTCAAAGATTGCAGTCAGCTGCATTTTATTATATGCGAATGAATAAGGCGGAGGCACTAGCGTCTTGAGTACTGAACCTCCCTTAATCAATATGAAGTTTACTGGGTTTAAGATATATCTAATGTATTCTCCCGGGTTCGGTGGTGTTAGCCTGAAGTAGTCCTCAAGCGATGTGATAAACATTACATTGGATGCGGAGGTATAGAATGGGTTTTGGAATATCTGGTAGTTTCTTACTAGAACGGCTGAGATGGTTATTAGGAAAATTGCGACAACCTGTAATCCGTATTTTTTCACTGCCAACCACAAGCTTTTTCTGTTGTTTACTAGATTGTGTGTGAAAAGCGCCCCCATATATACTGTGCACATGGGGTGTGTCAGATGGCCTAGTCCTGCGAAAAAACCAATTAATGCAGGGTGTGTTTTTCTGAATATCAGATAATTTATGCAAAGGCATATGTATGCTGCAGTTTGATAAACCTGTATCTGCAGTCCGAGAAGTATTGCATATGGGTTTAGGGCAACAAGCAAAACAGAAGACATTAATGCGGTCTTCTCTCCCCACAGTTTTTTTGAGTTAAGATAC
>JAHIYG010000077.1 GCA_018815265.1 Candidatus Altarchaeota archaeon
GCGCTCTGCTTCTTCTATTTTATGTCATAATGGTCTTTATCCAAAAGGCATTAAGGGATGAAGACGTCTGGGTGGCTCTTAACATCTTGAGTAAGACAGGATTAAGCAAAGGAAGACTCAAAGCCTTTGAGGCAATACTCCGATATGGAGTCGGCTATTCCAGCTCTTTATAGACATTTGATGTTTTCTCTGCGACCTTATCCCAGCTATAATCCATTGCAGTTTTTCTTGCGTTTGAACCCATTTTGCCGATTCCATAGTCTATTACCTTTTTTATCTTGTCTGCAATGTCTTTGCCGTCTCGTTCCACGAAAAAACCGTTTCTTCCGTCTTTTACCAACTCCTCAGTTCCGTTAACCTTGGTTGTGACAAGGGGTAAACCCGAGGCAACAGCCTCAAGTGTCGAAAGGGAGAAGGCTTCATATGAAGTTGGGAAAACAAATATGTCTGAAGCCGCATAATATCTTTTTACGTCCTTGCTTGCTCCAGTGAAAAAGACCCTTTTTTTCACACCTGCCTTTTCGGCATGTGTTAAATACGGTTTTTTATCATCTTCACCCACAACCACTAATTTCACCTGCTTTGGAAGTTCTGGCAGGGATTCGATTATATACCTGACACCCTTCCTATTGAATTCCCATGCAGTAATCAGTAAAATAATGTCTTCCCCCTCAACTCCTAATTCCTCACGCACTGGTTTCTGGTATTTTCCCCTATTTTCTGGCGTGAATTCCTCCAAGTCAACACCATTGGGTATCACAACTACGTCCTCATCAGGCACTTTATAGATGGTCATCAGCTCCCGTTTCACTCCTTCAGAGACAGATATGGCCTTCCTGTACTTTCTTTTTCTGTAGTTGTATTTTTCAATCGCCAAAACTATGTTATTTCTGGGTTCAAAGGGCTTGAGCATCTGATACCTTCCCCCCCTCTCTTTCATCTGTTGCTCTGCGGCAGCCTTATGGCAGCTATGGGCTGTTATAACATCGGGGCCTATGACTTCAGCACCCTGTCCATGGATTAAGTCAACAACACATTTCTTCTTCAGGTGTGAGGAGATTAAGGTATTAGACAGGGTGTTTGAGGCAACCCTCAGAGATACGGGCGAAAATATTGTCGGAGCCATGTGCACCTTAACACCTGATATCCCCACCTCTTTTTTACCTGTCAGAATATGGATTTCATGTTCTTTAACCAGCCTTTTAGATAGTTCCATGACATAGCGTGAAATTCCACCGTGACTTCTCATAACCGTCGTCGTCAGACATATCCTCATCTTGTTTATATTTTCTATCCCCTAAATTATATGCAATTCTAACATGAAATCTGTTTTGATAACCGGTTCAAACGGCTTGATAGGTAGCGCATGTGTCGAAAAGTTCGCGTCTGAAGGGTGGAAGGTCATAGGATTAGACAATAATATGCGCGGTCAAATATTCGGAGACGACGGCAGCACAAAAAAAACAGGGGAGAAACTCTCAAAAAAGCTGAAAAATTCAGAGTTCATAGAATGTGATATACGAGACAACAAGGTCGTTGAACCTTTGATTGAAGGGGTTGATGCAGTAGTTCACTGCGCGGCACAACCATCCCATCCACGTTCACTTGAAATTCCCCTTGAAGACTTTCAAATAAACGCGTGGGGTACATTAAATCTCTTAGAAATGGTCAGAAAAAATAATCCCGACATACCCTTTGCGTTCATGTCAACCAATAAAGTCTATGGTGATGCACCAAATTTCTTCCGCTATGAAGTTGTCGGGAGACGATTTGAAAATACCCAATATGACAGCTTTGATGAGAAACTGCAGATTGACCACTGTGGCCATACGCCCTTCGGGGTTTCAAAGGTTGCTGCAGACCTTTACTGTCAGGAGTATGCCATAAACTACGGCTTAAAGACTGCGACCTTCAGGGGGGGATGCCTTATCGGTTCAAACCAAAAGGCTGTGGAGATGCACGGATTTTTGGGTTTCTTCACTAAACAGATTCTTTTGAAAAACAAGCTTAAACTCTATGGCGGGGGATTGAGGGTAAGGGACAACATTCATTCATCTGATGTGGCTGAAGTCTTGCATACCTGGGTCTGTAATCCGCGACCTAATCAGCTTGGAAAGTATGGGACAGCATATAATCTAGGTGGTATGAGGGAGAATTCAGTCTCCATCTTCGAGACAATAGATGCGTGCGAGGCGAAAACCGGATTTAAGGCTATCTGGGAAGAGGCGCCGGAGCGCGAAAGCGACCACATATGGTGGATAAGCGATATGTCACGGTTCAAGAAAGATTATCCCCTCTGGAAGGGACTGACTAAGGATTTGGACTACATATTCAATGAACTCCTGCAAAACTGGATTGACGTGTTCGGACTAAAAGTCAAGCTTAAAGAAAAGGATTATTTCAGAAAAATTAGGTGAGTTTCTCATAGACTTTTATCGTGTCTTCAACCATTTTTTCCCTGCTGAATTTTTTCAAGATTGTGGCTCTAGCATTTTTTCCTAATTTTTCAGCAAGTTTTCTGTCATTCAAGACCCTCTCTATAGCGGATGCAAGCCCTTCGATATCTCCTGGCATGACCAGCAGCCCGTTTACTCCATCATTTATCGCAGTCGGTATCCCGCCTATATCTGATGCGACAACTGCTAGTCCGCAGCTCATAGCCTCCAACTCAATGAGTGGCAGGCCCTCAACCCTTATCGTTGGTATTGCAAACATGCTAGACCTGTTATAGTATTTCGGCAAGTGCATATTTTCTACTCTGCCCAGGAAAACAACTTTTTTTTCCAATCCCATCTCACAAACAAGACCTTCAAGCTCCTGCCTATATGGTCCTTCTCCCGCAATGATTAGTTTGGAGTCTTTGATATCTCTCATGGCTTTGATAAGATTTTGTATGCCCTTTTGCTTGTGCAGTGTTGAAACAGTGAATATGACTTTTTCAGTGTTTTTTCTCTTCATTGGCTTGAATTCCTCTGTATCTATTCCATTGTAGACTTGATGTACTTTCTTATTTGCTATGCTAAACTTTTGTGGGATGAGATGGGCTAGTTCATCGCTTATCGCAATTACTGCATCACTTTCAGCTATCATCTTTTTAGTGTAGAATGTGTGGTTGATGAAGTGGTAGATTATCTTTGGAATCAGGGAGGGTGTAAGTCCCTGGTTTATGTTGCTTATTATCTCTTGGCTTGCAATCCCATGCATTGTCGCTACAAAGGGAATGTCTTTGACTGCAAATCTGAAGTAGTATCCTGCGTTTGACTGGCTGTGTATTACGTCGAATTTCCATTTTTTGTTTAACTTTTTAAATTCCTCTATTGCATTTGGGCCAAGAGGCTTTCTAATTGATGTTTCATCGTCTACGTAGTGTATGTCAACGCCACCAATTCTCTCGTATTTCAGGTTTTTAGGGTGTTTTTTAGTGATTACTGCAACCTTGTGCTTTTTCTTGGCAAGTCCCATGGCAAGCTCTATTGTGTGGTTTTCCATGCCTCCCATGGCATGTGCAGGCATTGTCTTTGAGAGAATCAATATTTTCACTTTCTCACACCTACCAAATATTGCATTGAAGCCTTCATGTTGCCTAAAAAGGACAGGATTTCATATGCTAAACCCAATGGGATATGCAGTACCCTATATCTTTTTACTGTGAGATATGGTATCGCAGCAAATTTGGCAAGCGACCTAATAAACTCATGTGTTGGCGTGCTTTTTTTTGCCATCCTGTACGCGATAATTTCTTGTCCATGAACGTATGCTCTCCTGAGTATTCCCCGAATGTTTTGTGAATGATAGTGTGTCACATATATCCTCGGTTCATACAGGATTTTATACCCTCTCTCAACTGCCCTTGAGCATAGGTCGTAGTCTTCGGCAGAGGCTCTCTTGTATACCTCATTGAATCCTTTTATGTCCTCCAAAACCTTTTTCTTGAATGCTAGGTTGCAGCTTGGAAGCTCAGACACATATTTTCTTCTTGTACCATACAGTCTGTCCCTTCTGTTTTGCTCGAAATTTTCAGCCAATGAATATGTAGTGGCTGGCTTTAGGCTTCCGCCAACTATGTCCTCTTTCTCCAGTTCATCGGCTATTTTTTTCGACCACTCCGCTGGCACCTCGCAGTCTGAGTCAGTAAACACTACGATTTCCCCAGTGGCCTTTTTCCATCCCTTGTTTCTTGCTGCTGCAGGGCCTGCGTGTTTTTGCTTTATGAGCGTTATCCACTTATGTTCTCCTATCAATTCCCGTGTTTTGTCTGAGCTTTCATCATCTACGAACACTGCCTCGATGCGTTTTTTTGGATAATCAAGTCTCTCAAGGGACTTAATTAGGATTTCTATTGTTTTTTCTGCATTGTATGTCGGCACTACAACCGTGACCTTAGGGTATTTTACCATCCTTTAGATGTGAACTTACTTTTTAAAACCCTCGATGTTGCCCGATGCAATAGTCCGAAGGTGTTTAATCCATGTCGTCTGAATGTGTCATTCATCTTGAAATAGGTCCATTTGGGTTCGGTCAAGGCCTTTCTGAGGTAAAGCTGGTATATGAGGTAGTTGTTAGCATAAGCCGATGCCTTCTTGAGGTCATCTTGGCTCAGTGCCTCTGTGCTCACTACCGGTTTGTCGTGTATGAAATGTATGTTGGAAAAGTCATCCCATCCTTTGGCGTGCAAGAATCCCTTGTCTGTCGCGTATTTGTAGTATTCAGTGCCTGGAAGCGGAGTGCAGACAGAGACCTGGAATGAGTCAGGCCTTATGTTGAGTAGGTAGTTAAATGTTTCATCCACTGTTTTTTTGGTTTCCCCAGGCAGTCCTATCATGAATGTGGCATGTGTTCTTATGCCC
>JAHIYG010000078.1 GCA_018815265.1 Candidatus Altarchaeota archaeon
CTTTTTCTTTTCTTGTAGTGCTATTTCCCTGACTAACTTAGCCAGGTCTGAGCGCATGTCCTCAAATAGTATGTACAGCCTGAAAACCAAATAATAGGATATTACAAGGCCCACAACAAATGCGGCGTCAAGGGGCCTTTGTATGCCGATAAGGTTTGAGATGGATGTGAAACTCTCAGGGGAGACGACGAAAACCAGGGTTGAAACCCAGACAAAAACCCATAGCAAAAACATTGTAGGCTGTATTTTACCCTCCCTAAACCTGAGGATTACCCTGCTTAGGGCAAACAATGAAAACACCAGACCAAGTACCTGTATCAACATTCAATGCACCTTATTGTGGATTAACATACGCCAAAGGATTTTAAAACCATCCAACACCCCCGTTCCCCTCCCCTTGGAATACAATGTATAGATTGTATGTACTTCAACCTCTTTTATTTTGAGATTCTTTGTCCTAGCCTCAAAAAGTATCTCAGACGACACCTCATATCTGTTTGTCCGAAGCCGTATAGACTCGATGGCTTTCCTATTGAACGCCCTCAGTCCGCTTTGGCTGTCTTTTGATGTGACTCCAAAGACGATTCTTGTGAAGAGGTTCAAACCCATGTTTCCTAGTCGTTTGACATAGGGCATCTCATGAGAGTTGATTGCGCGGATACCTATCACTAAATCCGCATCTTTGAGTTTCTCCAGAAGCAGGGGTATATCGTGTGGGTTATGCTGTCCGTCTGCGTCGAATGTGATGAGTGCATCATATCCCCTTCTCCGAGCATATTCCAATCACGTCTCCAGTGAAGCCCCTAAACCAACGTTTATTGTATGTTTCACTACTTCAACGCCTTTTTCCTTTGACACTTGATAAGTATCATCTGCGCTTCCGTCGTCAACGACTAAAACATCAGCTTTAACAGTTTTCAATATACCATCTAATGTAGCAGATATTACCTTGCCTTCATTGTATGCTGGCAAAACAATGAGTGTCCTCATCCTAAGAAATTAAATCCCTAAAGGATATAAGCTGCAAATATATCCATGTGTCAGTAACACAATATATAAGTCTTTGGCACCAACTATGTATAGTATGAGGGTTTATGAGGTTCTACTGTTGGTTCTGATGTGTACGGACGTTTTAGCGATAGATTACCCTCCCCTAAATGAGGTATGGAATGTCAGTTTAGGGGGTGACGTCATTGACATAAAAGACGTTGACAAAGACGGTAAACTCGACATTACATTAGGGCTTTTAAGGGAGCAGGGAAGCTATGCCTACCTCTTAGACAATGACGGAATTCTACAGTGGAGAAATAAAATATCTGTTATCTGGCCGGAAAACACACCCGGTACCTTTGTCGTGGATGACATAGATGAAAACAACAATACAGACTTGGTTGTTGGGGCAGTCGTAGAAGCCAAATCGTGTTATGGACAGCTATCTCCTTATGCTACCCCCATTTTTGTTTTGGAGAGGAATCCAAGCCTTGAAAACAATATGTTGAAATGGGTGAACAGGGGATACGGATACCCAATAACACTTGATGTATCAGATGTGGTCGGAGACAGCAAAAAAGAAGTCATTATGGGAACACGACAGGGGATGGTATACATGCTTAATTCAGACGGGCAAGTTCTGATGAGATATCCAACAGATGGAACAGTCAACAGCGTCTTAGCCTCAGACCTTAACAACGACGGCAGAAAAGAAATCATATTGGGCACATTCCAGGCAATAGAATTGATAGATAGGGATGGAGCTCGGATTTGGAGGTACAACATCGGCTTGCCTGTGAAGAAGGTGTTTGCATATGATTTGACAGGCAACGGCTTGAAGGAGGTCCTGGCAACAGACGAAAACCACACATTATATGTGTTGAAGTCAGAAGGGGTCAGCCTCTTCAACTACTCGCTTGATGCGATTAAGCCACCCATTACAGCCGGCGACTTTGACGGAGACGGGAAAAACGAAGCAGTCATCGCCTCCGGAGACAGAGTGTATGCAGTCGCTCAAAGCGGAAATCTTGTATTCATCCATGAAGTAGGCTATCCCGTTGTTGACCTATCCTCCGCATCGCTTAAAGGAGACGGAGTAACAAACATGCTTGTTTTGGGGGCCAGGAAACTAGTAAACTACGTGATAAACCCTGACTTTGTCGACGACGTAAAAGCAGACAAGTATCTAGAGACTGCACAAACCCAGTATGAGGAAAAAGCATATGATTCAGCCCTGAAAAACGCAGTAAACGCACGCGAATATTATATGCGACTAAACGACAGCGTAGGACTCTATATCGCAGACAAAATAGCCAATGAAAGCGATAGATACGTCAGAGCAAATAAACTGCTGTCTGACGCGGAAAAATACTATTCCGTTGGGGAATACAACACATCCAAGGACAACGCAGGTGAAGCCGAAAAAATATACATCTCCCTAAACGACCAAACCATGACGCAGAAGGCATTGGAACTGGCTAATAATGCGGCAGACCAGCTTGATGCAGACTATTTCTATCTGCGGGCGCTCGAGTATTTCAGGGCTGGAAAATACTTTGACGGCAGCATATACGCGAAAAAATCCCAGGAAATGTATGAAAAACTAAACAACACAGAAAAGGCAACATTAGCTGCGAAGCTTGTGGAAAACACAAGCCTGTACCCTAAAGCCAACGAAGCATACGACAAAGCAATGAGGGCATTTGAGGGGAAAGAATACGAGAAAACAATAGAGTATGCAGGCGAAGCAAGCACCATCTACGAGAAACTAGGCGACACATCAAGGAAAAAAACATCCGACTCACTTTCCGAAAAGGCAAAAGCCGAATTAGACAGACTAGAGAAAGTATTGACTGGAACAAGATACTATGGTTTGGGCGAATCCAAATTCAACCAAAGCAACTTCAACGGATGCATCGATGATGCTGGCAAAGCCAAAGAATATTTCCTAAACGCCTCGGAGACAGAAAAAACAAAGTCTACCGAAGCAATGATTATACGATGCGAGAGGGGGATTGAAGGGAAAAGATACGTTGAAAAAGCCAATGAACTCTACATTGCAGGACAATATGAGGAGGCAATAGACTACGCATCGAAAGCCAGGCAAATATTTCGGGGAATAGACGACATAGACAGCGCACTATCAGCGTCGGATTTGATACTCGAAATACAAGAAGAACAAAAAAGACTACTAGCAGAGAAAGCAACAGACGAAACAGACAGCAACCTAGTCACGATAGCGTTGGCGGTTGCAGTAATCCTAGTAGCTGCGGCAACAGGATACATCCTATATACTAAAAGGAAAAAAACCAAACCTCCAGAAGACATTGAAGAGGAGACACCAGAGCCGGAAACTGAAAAAACAGACTACCTAGACATACTAGAGGAAATAGCAAAACAAAAACTCCCCGGAGAAGAACCACAACAAGAAACCCCAGAAACTGAAAAACCACCTCCAGATCCTGAAACACCATATGAACCAGAAAACCCCCCGCAACAGGAAACCCCAAATCCTCCTGATACAGAGGAGAAACCACAGGAACCAAAAATAGAACAGTCTGAAACCACCTCAGAACATGAAAAAGCCGAAAAAATCAAGAAAGAACTTGAAGAGATAGACAAGGAAAAAATACACAAAAAAATAATCTAAGGGGGAAATAGCCATGGTAGAAAAACAGGTGGAGAAAAAACGAGGATTTCAGGAACTCCCCCCTAATGAAAAAACACAGATATGCAGGAACATCCGTTACTACGTCAGATTAGACAAAAAATCAGATGAAACCACACCCGTAACCTGGTCGCCAGATAACCCATTCGGCATATTCTCGGGGGGATACACAAAAAACAGGAGAATGAGAGGCAGGGAAACGAACCCAGGATACAATGAACTGCACGGTGTAGACTTCAGGGGAGTAACCCGGGGACTCATGCAGAGATTTCCAGGAGAAACAATATCCGTACTAGACATAGGATGCGGAGCAGGCATATTCGGGATGGAGTTACAGATGGAAATGAACTCCGACGGAAAACAAAACGTGAAAGCGCGCGGAACAAACATAAGAGTCGAAAAATCAGCAATCCCAACAGATGTGATGATAGGTGAAAACCTGAAATATAACGACAACAGCTTCCACCTGGTAGTGACAACATACGCAGCAACAAAATACACTGGAAGACTAGACCTAGTACTTGAGGAGATGTACAGAGTCACAAAACCCGGGGGGGAAGTCCACTTCCAAGGAGAATCAGAGATCATGTCAAAAGAAGCAATACAAAAAGCAATGCATGAATTCGAACAAAAACACAACATAAAAATACAAGAAAAACAAGATGGCCTAGAAGCATACTGGTTCAAAAAACCATAAAAGAAACACAGACTTAAAATCAAAAACAAACCATTTAAATAAAGAAACACTCTATATTGACTCTAAAACACGCGTCTAGGGTCTAGCGGTACACACCAAAGACCAAAGGTCTTTGGGTGCGCTAAAAGAAGCCTAAGCTTCTTTTACGCGTGACTTCAGCCGTTCAAACTGAAAACCCGGGTTAAAAACATACAAACAACCCAAAAGCTCTTGAGCGACCCCTATAGGCTAAAAAGTCAAAAATAATCACCCTTAAAAAACAATAAATGCATATAATTCTACCTCAACGCGTCTATGGTCTAGCGGTATGACTTCAGCCTTCCAAGCTGAAAACCCGGGTTCGATTCCCGGTGGGCGCATAGGACATAAAAAGATGTCCTAAACATCCATCGAGAGGCAAACCCGGAAAACCGGGTCCCTAAGAACAAGCAACGCTTGTTCTTGGGCGCAACTTTGCCAAGTGCAAAGTTAGCGTCGACGCACACGACAGACCAACTGTCGTGGCGCACAACAAGAAGCAAAGGCTTCTTGTTAGTGTTCCCGGTGGGCGCATCGGAGTTTGCCGATGTGGGCGAACATAAGTTCGCACACGCGTCAGAGCTTTTAGCTCTGTCACGTGACAAAGGAGCAGCACGCACTTACATGCGTTCGCTTAGCCCCTCTGCACATCAGATGACTTCCTAGCCCCGTAGTGTAGTGGCCTATCACAGCCGGCTTTGGACGAACCCTTTTGCTGATGCAAAAGCGTTCACGGAAAAACCCGTGACCAGGTTCGGATGTTACCGGCGAACTCAGGTTCGAATCCTGGCGGGGCTAACAGGGGGTCAAAAGACCCCCTACTACTCCATGCAAGAGTTCGAACCTGAGAGTTGACTCAGGTTCGAACGCTAGCCAACCCCAAAGGGTTGGCTGCGCACAGAAACAGCAAAGCTGTTTCTAGCGTCCTGGCGGGGCTAAAGTAACAAAAAGTAGCTGATTATAGGGTTATTTTTGGATTAATTTACTGACTTTAATCTCATCCATGTATGTATCACTGTTATATTTTGAATTCCACGCAAGTCGTATATTGTCTATTCTATTGCAGGTTCTTCCCCCAGGAAAATGCATGTTTTCGGCAAGGGTTATGTTGTCTATCCTAATCCATGGCACCATATCATTGATGCAATCGATTGCAATGTCTATTCTGTACCATCTACCTGTTTTAATTTCATTGTATATGACATCCTCTTTTGTTCCAATCTTTAGTGCATGTCCGTCAACATAATTAATCGCTAAAATGTCTTTTCCATCGTCTTTGATATATGTTGTGGTGTCAGCGTTATCTCCCTCGCGTCTCATATATACCGTATAGACAAGCTGCTGAAGAGGAGTAAGACTATGAGTATGGTATTTGTTATCATCTTTAGGATCGTTTAGAACTAAGGCCTTCCCAGACTGACCAACATGAACTTCGCTTTGTACGTCCATCGCATAATCGTCTGTTGTCCCACCCCAACCATCTTGCCCACTCAACACGCCGTCAACATAATCATCAAAACTAAAATGGTCCACAGTAGAACCAACAACCAAGGTATAATTATAGTTAGAATCATCTACTGGTTCTTCAATAGTGGTGGTAGTTTGTATAGGAATAGTAGTAGTTTGTTGGATAGTAGTTGTTAGTAGGGGCTTATCACTGTCGCATATCTTATCGCCATTCTCATCCAAACAACAATCATAACCCACCTGAATATACGGGACATTACAGACCGGACCTTGAGAAATACACCCCGAAAAAAACACAAAAACGATGAAAAGAACAAAATACTTCAAATGAGCCATCAAATAACCTATGGAAACCACAAACTAAAAACCAGCCCCCATGAAGATTTAATACTCATAAAACAAAAAAATGTGCGGGAACATGATCTGGGGCATGTAGCCCTGGTTTGTGTATCAAACCA
>JAHIYG010000079.1 GCA_018815265.1 Candidatus Altarchaeota archaeon
CAAATCAGCTAAACTGCCTTTGAAGTGCTTTTCCTCAGTCAAAACCGAGATTGCCGATGCCCCGGATTGTTCATATGTTCCTGCAAGTTCCTTGGCATCAAAGTCCGCGATTTTGCCCTCGCTTGGACTTGCACGCTTCACCTCACATATGAAGGAGAGACCTTCTGACTTCAGGGTGTCTGACAGACTAACGACTGGCTTATTCCTTACAGGAAGTGTCGAAACGCCTTTTTTGAGGATCAACCTCCTTTTCTCTGTTGCTAGTTCATCAATGAACGACATTTTTCGTGTATTCCACATATTCTGTGAGCTTCTTTAACGCCTTCCCTGAAGAGATTATATCTAAAGCCTGTCTATAGCCGTTTTTTAGGCTGTCTGCATTTCCTGCAACCAGAAGGCCTGCTGAGGCGTTTAATGCGACAATATCCATTTTAGGCCCCGTATCTGCACCTGAAAAGATGTCTTTTATTGTTTGAGCATTATCCGCTGCGGTTGAACCCAGGATATCTTGAATGTCTGCCTTGCCTACTCCGAAGTCTTGCGGAGATAGAGAGTAAGTTGTTACTGCGCCGTCTTTTAATTCGCTTATCTTTGTATTGCCGACGTTTGAGATTTCATCTATGCCTGGTTCACCGTGCACGACCACTGCATGCTCCACACCAAGTAAGCCGAATACATTAGCGAGTTTCTCTGTCAAATCCGGGTCAAAGACACCCATCACCTGCGCCTTAGCCGATGCTGGATTGGTTAGGGGACCCAGTATGTTGAAGACTGTCCTGACGCCAAGCTGTTTTCTAGCAGGCATCACATGTTTCATCGCTGGATGGTGCTGCGGCGCAAACATAAAACCGACGCCAATTTTTTCTATTGACGCGGTTATTTGCTCCACATTCAAGCCGATGTTCACACCCAATGCCTCAAGCACATCTGCTGAGCCGGACTTAGAAGTTATTGACCTGTTGCCGTGTTTGGCAACTGGAACACCTGCCGCTGCAACGACGAACATGGATGCAGTTGATATGTTGAATGTTGATTTTCCGTCGCCACCGGTGCCGCAGACGTCAACCAAGGTTCCATCCACCTTTGGAGTGACTTTGAGAGAGTATTGCCGCATCACCTGCGCGAACGCGGAGATTTCCTCGACAGATTCTCCCTTCATCTTGAGCGCTATTAGAAATGCGCCGATTTGTGCGTCAGTCGCATCCCCTGACATTATATTCTGCATCGCAGCCTTTGCTTCATCATACGTCAAATCCCTTTTTTCAGCCAGTTTACTCAGGTATTCTTTCATAACAAACCCTCCATGAAATTTTTTATGATTTTCATCCCATCCTTCGTCTCAATCGACTCCGGATGGAATTGCACACCAAATATTGGATATGTGATATGTTTGACAGCCATGACTTCGCCATCGTCTAGGGAGGTTGCAAGAATCTCCAACGCAGAGGGCATACTTTCTTTGTCTATGACAAGGGAGTGGTATCTTGTCGCATTGAAAGGGTTAGGGAGGCCGGAAAATATTTTTGGGCTGACATGCTTTATTTCCGATGTCTTCCCGTGCATCAGTGTTTTAGCATGCTGAATAGTTGCTCCGAAGACATAGCCGATACACTGGTGCCCAAGGCATACCCCCAGCAGGGGTATTTTCTTTCCGTATTTTTCTACCACATAATTTGAAATCCCAGCGTCTTTAGGGGCTTTAGGCCCTGGAGATATGATTATCCTGTCCACCCCGGATGAGATGACCTCATCAACATCCTGTTCTGAGGCAGTGTTTTCCAAAACCACCGGGTTTCCACCGTTTATGCCGACATACTGCACCAGATTATACACGAACGAATCGATGTTGTCAATGACTAAAGTCCTCATTCTCCACCCTCCAAACGGCTCGCTACGTTTACACGCGCTACGAGTGCATCCTGAAGGTTGCACGCATATACCAAAACCCTCATTCACCCACCTCTAATGCCTTCAAAAGGGCTTTCGCCTTACTCAGAGTTTCTTGGTATTCCCGCTCAGGTATTGA
>JAHIYG010000080.1 GCA_018815265.1 Candidatus Altarchaeota archaeon
GAAGAAAACAGTATCAAAGTCTCAAATGAGAGGGTTTTGTCGGTTTCCAAAGAATGTGGTTTTTTCAAAATAAGGACTGATAAAGGCACGTGTGAGACGAAGTCTGTAATCGTGGCATCAGGTGCGAGACCCAGGCAATTGAATGTTAAGGGGGAGTCTGAATTCAGAAACAGGGGTTTGACGTATTGCTCAATCTGTGATGGCCCACTTTTTCCAGGCGTTGATGTTGCAGTTGTCGGTGGCGGAAACGCTGCGTTGGAGGCTGCAAGCTACATGCTGGGTATTGCCTCAAAAATCTACATTCTCACGAACGAGGGCGGCTTCAGGGCATTTGAACATCTTCAGGAGAAGGTTTTGTCCAATCCGAAGGTTCATTCGATAACCAATGCGAAGGTGACTGAGGTGTTTGGCGGCAAATTTGTTGAGGGGGTGAAATATGAGGTTGATGGCGTCGAGAAAACACTTGGTGTTTCGGGTGTTATTGTGGAGATTGGAAGGATGCCTAACACTGATTTGTTCAAGGGTTTTCTTGATTTGGACTCCGACGGCCATATCATGATAAATTGTCGGACTGAGACGTCGGTGCCTGGGGTGTTTGCGGCAGGCGATTGCGCAGACGGTCATGAGTATCAGTATGTCATAGCTGCTGGGCAGGGGGCTATGGCTTTGATTAAGGCTGCCCGTTATCTAAACACATTAAAGGAGGTTTGAAAAAATGGAGAAAGGACAAATATACAAATGCGGGGTTTGCGGAAACATTGTTGAGGTATTGCATGTCGGTGGCGGGGAGTTGGTCTGCTGTGGAGAATCAATGCAGCTTTTGAATGAAAACACGGTTGATGCTTCCAAGGAGAAGCATGTGCCAGTAATTGAAAAAGTGGAAGGCGGATACAGGGTGAAGGTTGGTTCAGTTCCTCATCCCATGGAGGAGAAACACTATATCATGTGGATTGAGCTTTTGGCAGATGGTAAGCTTTATCGGCAGTACCTGAAGCATGGAACTCCTGCAGAGGCTGTTTTCAAGGTTGATGCTTCGAAGGTGTCTGCAAGGGAGTACTGTAATCTCCATGGGCTTTGGAAGGGTGAGTGATTAGATGAAAAACATATTGTTCGCCTTAGTGGCTTTGGTTTTGGTGTTGGGGTGCATTGGAGGGCAGTCTGATGTTCCAGCTGTTGTGCAGCCTGTTACGGCATCTGAGCCACCCTCTGCGGTGCCGACGACTGCAGGTGTTGTTTCCACAACAGGCGCTGCTGCGTCAACGCAGCCAACTCAGGGAGCCGAAACCACTATGCAGTCTATACCCTCTCCTTCTGGCCAGTTCCTAGCGAAGGAATCTGATGTTCCTGCAGGCTCAACATTCGAGTTTGACTACAATGGTGGGAAGGCTATTTTGGTGAATTTCAACGGTGAATATGTTGCGTATGTTAATTTCTGTCCTCATAAGGGCGGTCCAAACAAGCTTGTGGGCGATAAGATAGTGTGTGAATGGCATGGTTCCCAGTTTAGTCCAGCAGATGGTTCCATTCTAAAGGGTCCTGCGACGACGGCACTGGAACGAATACCTGTTGAGGTAATTGGGGATAGTGTGTATGCGAAATAGATGGGGACTTTAACCCCCTCTTTTTTTTTATCATGGATGCGTTGACTTTGTATTCGGCTTTTGTATATGGTCTTACCTCTAGTTTGTCCCTTTGTCTCGCATCATGTCTTCCTTTTTACATGCCTGTTTTGCTGGGTTTTGGCAAGGGGACAAGGAATGGTTTAATGCTTTCATTGGGGTTTGTTGTCGGGCGTTTTTTGGGTTATTTTAGTTTGGGTGCGGTGGCTGCCTTTTTGGGTGGCGCATTCATATCCTTCTTCAGCGGGGTTTTCCCGCAGTTTTCGGCTGCGGTTGTGTTTGTCTTCGGGGCTGTGTCAGTATTTTATGGAAGCATTGTCTTGGCTAAGGCGCAGTTGAAGGTTTTAGGCGGGAAAAGATGCAAAACATACTTTATTTCTGCTCGAAAATATGGGAACCCAATTGTTGGCACGTTTTTTTTGGGTTTTGTATCAACCATAACCCCGTGTGTTCCAGTATTCACCTTCTTGCTTTTGCCTTTTGCATTGGGTAAGGTTTTTGAAACTTCCTTTGTCACAATAGCGTTCGGTTTGGGTGCCAACATGGTTTTCATATTTATGGGTGTTGCTGTGGGTTTTGGTTTAGAGGGTGTTCAGGACAGGTTTAACAATGTAAGGCGTCCGCTTGAGGTCATCAGCGCATTGGTGCTTATAGTATTTGGCATCTTCTACAGCTTATGGGCGTTGGGTCCCTATGTGTTCGGCTGGGGAAATACAAACTATGTTCTCCCGTCGCTTTATGATTTCGTCGATTTTCTCAATTATCTCATATCCTAGCTTGTCTTCTGAGCTCTTTTAGGTCGTATATCACTAGGGCTCCGCAGTTCAGGCTTGCAGGGTCATCGTATGAGTATGGGATGCCGCATATTGCGTGTGCTCCAGCTTTCCTGTGGAATCCTAATCCCCAGTCCCTCCCATTCCCATCCAACAGTCCTTGCACATATCTATTTAGTGTTTGTATTTCTACCTTGCCTGTCTGTTCAAATTGTTGTCTGGCTTCTGTTCGTAGTGCATTGAGTTCGTCTTCTCCGCTGGGCAGTCGTTCGCCCCCAAGTTCCGGCAGCCTCCCGTACGCGAATACGTAGTCGTGTCCTATACTATCATGGTGCATTGCAAGGACGTTAGTCAGGAGTGGTGTTGAAAGCGACTGTCCCCGAAGTCTCCTATCAACTAATGCGAGTATGAGGAAGCCTAATCCTCCGTTGGGTTTCAGGGGTCCGTCGACTGAGTCCCTGATGCTGGCGAATGTCGAAAAAGGAGGGGTTCCATCGGGGTTTGTGAATTGGAGGGTTAACTCATCCATTGTTTTGCTGGTTTGCGCAGCGATTAGGCTCCTCATGTATTCTGGGCTGTATTTGTGGGTTTGTCGTGATTCGTTGCTTGCGACTACGTCTCCTGTTTTCAGTAATGTTGCAGGCTCCCCAACTAGCATGTCATCACCAATATATCTCACTAGTGCGAGCCTTATGGGTCCGTTTGTCATTCTCATCAGTAGGCTGTGGAATATGGACTCTCCTTCCCTTCCATGTAACTGCCTCTCAACACCTCCAACACCCCCTTCTTGGCTGTTTCTGAATTTTATGAAATCGTATATTTGGCTTTCGCGCAGGTCATGGGGGTCGATGACTTCAAACTGGAGCTTGTCTGATATTGGGGATTTGACTGGTGCATGCCCGAGACTCAGGGGCTTTACCATCCGTGTTTTTATAGTGTCATTGACTTCATTTGCGCCGCTTGAACCCACTGTCACAGTCATGTTAAATTACTGGCATCACATGTATAAGTAATCAGAAAAGTTTCTTGTTTTCCTGCAGTGTGGTATGGCATTGTTGCCGTGTGGGGGTGTCTGTTATTTTGTCGCACAGGTCATTATTGCCTGTTGCGACCCCTACTCTCCCATAACATATCTCCATGTATCTCTCATCATGTATTTTTTCACATAGTGTCTCATCCTTCAGCTGGGGTGCAGTATTGACATAGCATAAATCTTTCATTTTCCCATCTTTTTCCTCGCAAGCCTGCGGGTCCATATATTTCGACCCGTTCCCCTCGCCCCGTATGTCCTTTGGCAGCGGGCTTCCAAAACATCCTGACATAATCAGAGTCGATATAATAAACAGTCTAAAGTGTTTTTCCATATTCATCAACATATAATACCTCATCCAATCCTTTCCTTGGCGGCCTTTGTTTTTCACCAAGCCTCTGGTTTTCTGAAAAATATTCTGGAATATTTTGGCTGTGCCGTCCAACAATAATCAATGCTATGATGTTGTATCCACCCGGTATCTTGAGTATATCCCTGGCTCTTTCAGGGTTGTATCCTGCGATTGGATGCGCGACCAAACCCAATTCAGTAGCCTGCAATATCATCTGTCCAACTGCGATGCCTGAGTCAAATTGATGGTAATGTCTTTCTCCTATGTTGCAGTCGTCTTCTTGCTTGGAAAAAACCGCAACTATCATTGGCGCCTCCTTAGCCCACCCGTTACCTTCGGATAATGCCTCATGGAGTTTCCTCAGTGTCTTTTTGTCCCTTACGAAAACAAGCCTCCACGGCTGGTTGTTGAAGCATGAAGGCGCAAGGGAAACTGCTGTTGCAAGCATTTTAACCGCATCATCAGTCACTTTCTCATTTTCAAACACCCGGTATGCCCTTCTTTTTTGTATTGCATCCTCAACCTTCATAGTCCACCAACCTCACCCATAAGTTTTCTTAGTTTTTCACCGTCTAATCTCCTCATATAGAGTGGTTTTTTGTCTTTCTCGTAGAATCTGGTGTTTTCCAAAAATGTCTTTATGACGTGACCTGCTTGAAGTCGTGGAATTCCCCTGTTCCCGTAACGAACTCTATCTCGTTTTCCAGTATTGACTTGTGTTTCTGCTCTTCTGTGGCGAGCTTCTGAAATGCCATTTTGGCTTCGTCGTTTTCCGAGTCTTCAGCTAGTTGTTTGTATAGTTTTATGCTGTTTTCCTCTGCATTAATTCCGATGTTCAACGCAGCTAATATGTCTGTTTTATCGTTGAGGCCTCCCCCTGGGAAGTTTTTTTCAAATACGCCGCTTTCTGGTTTATCCTGCCTTGCGGCGATGTAGTCGCAGTATCCCTTATTCAAGTATGTCTTGAATATTTCAGCGACTTTGTTGTAGTGTATTATCTCCTCCTTTGCAAGGTAGGAAAACATCTCTTTTCCGTTTTCGTCTTTTGTGGTTTCCTTGCATTTTGTGTAGAATTTCATACCTTCCTCCTCCAAATCCAGTGCCTTCCCCATTATAGTACACATGCTATTCTCATCCATTTTTCTCGACCCTCTCTTTAACCCAGCTTTTACTGGTATTTCCCTCTACTGTGGTGTGGCCTTTTCTGCATTTCACGCAGATTTGGTCTTTTTCCAGTGTTTCACCACTACATAATCCGCAAATCCATTTGTCAGCTTTCATCCCCATTCAATTCCCTATGGTTTTAGGTAAATAATAATGTCTTGGTTACTTCTTCGTGACAGTGGGCTTTCCACAAAATTATGCATTGTTTATTGCATATATCTCCACTGTTTTTCCATCTTTACCGAATTTTTTAATGCTGAATGCATTCGTTTCTTTAATCAATATTCTAACTAAATCTTCATTCATGTTCTCAGGAGAATAAACTATTAAATCATAGCTTTTTTGTATGTCATCTGTAGGGAATATTACTTCATCATCTTGACTTTCAACCAAACTCTTGATATCTACTACGGATAAGCTAGTGTTGACATAATGTGTCCAATCCCTCGTTAACTCTGCTGTTTGGGGCCAACTAGCAATTATTCTAGAATTTTTATAATTCTTGAAAATGTATTCTGCAGCTTTTTTATGTGTGGCAATAACGTCTTCATATTCCATATTTGTTTCGAGCATTCCACCGTTTATGTGGCTTCTTGTCCCATCCCATTGGTGTGTGAAAAGCAAGACCAAACAAAATGTTAGTATCCACGCCTTCTTTTTTAAGAATCTATCCATGACTCCCGCTGCAAAAATGTAATATGTTGGTAAAACTGGGAGTGTGTGTCTCAGGCAGAATTGGGGATTAAATGACAATGTGAATGTCATTACAACCAACGATAGAAGTGGCAAATAGTCGATATGTTTTTTGATACTTTTAACTGTTATCTTATCGCTATACCACAAAACAGGAATGAGGATGACAATGCTTGTTATGAATCTATAGTCCTCCAATAGGGCAAAACGTACGGCTCCTCTAATCTGGAACATTGTTTGTTCATAACTTGTGTCATATTTGTTCATGAATACTTCAAATGGTGTGTGGCTTGTCTGAATAGAATAATATACTGTCCACAGTATCAAGACCGCAAAACTTGCCAGGCATATTATTGTCTTCTTATTTGGCCATGACCTGGGCGCTTTCAAATAATCCCAAACGACTATTCCTATCAGAACAAAAAAACCATTTCCTTTGACTATGCTCGTCAAAATACCGAAAACTAAGAATGCAAATATCTCATCCCCTAATGCATAGTATATTGTGGCCATGGTCAGTGCCACAAGTGGAATATCTAAATAGCCGATTCCTGTCAATGTAAAGTAGATGGGGGTGAAGAACAGTAGAAATGACGCCATTAAACCTGTTTTTTTGTTGAACAGTAATTCACCAACTTTATATGTGTAAAAAACGCACAACGCTGAGAAGAAGCAAATTGTAGAATGGGTTGCTAGGGGTGTTTCACCAATAATTCTGTATATGGTTGCAAGTATTATGAACATCAAGGGAGTGTGGTTAATGTCTGGTTGTGGGACTGCAAAAAGGCCAGTACCTTCTAGATATGTTGCGCTGGGTATTACGTAATAAATTTCATCCCAATAATAGGGATTACTTAATGTTTCAAATTTGAGTGCTATGATAAGTATTGTCAATATCAATATCTTGAATAAGTCTATTAGTAATCCGTCACGTTGTATGTCTTGCTTTTTCCCTTTCATTTCAAAATAATGCCTCTTTTAATTCATGTGTTGGCTCGTATTTTTTCGCTAAATATCCAACCATCTGATTGAACTCCTTATCAGAACCATCTTTTTTTTCTAGTACAAGTAATGAATCATGGAAAACCCACACAAATACTTCCTCCTTGTTTTTTGTGTGTACTCTGTACACTCCATAGTACTCCGTGGTTTGTATCTTCCTGTTTTTTAACAGATGAATGAGTTTATCGCTTAAGCCGGTAAACACTAGTTTATAATACAAATAACCTTCTTTTCTGAACTCAATCTCTTTTTCCAGTTCAAGGCCCTTCACAAAAACATCATGACTCTCGACTTCATATGTGTCCTCGTTTACGCTAATTGTATCCCTCCAATACAAAACGTCATAGATAAAGCTATCAACACCCACAAAACATATGGTTATTGCAGAGACCAGAATGAATAGTATCGCAGTCTTTACCAGTTTATCCCTGTTTAATCTATGTTTCATCATGGGTATTCACTATTTAAGCTATGTACTGTTTAAATGATTTGCCTGGTCGATATTTATAATTTATCCCCTTATTGATATCAATGACTTCTTTTTCTCAGTATCTTTGCCTTTATAGGTACGACGTGGCTTTAATCACTTTTTTCTCTTACCTGCTGGGTGCAACAATCAGTGGTTCATCCATGACTGAATCGCTAATACTTGGATTTTTGGTATCAATGGTTTCTATGAATTTTGTTTATTCTCTGAACTCATGGTCTGACCAATCTGTTGACGCAGTGAATAAACCCTTTCGTCCTCTGCCATCTAACAAGCTATCCGCTGCTAATGCCTTTAATTATAGTCTGGCGTTGTTAATGCTGTCGCTGATATATCCTCTCTTTTACGTGGAGACAATATCTCAATACCTACATTTTCTGATTCTTCCATTATTGGGCATCCTTTACTCTGTAGAGCCTATCCGCCTCAAAAAGAGATTGTATATGGCGGTTCCTACAGCCGCAATCATCCTTTTGAATCCTATCTTCCTCGGTTATATTGGGAAAAAATATGCTATTTCAGACACTCTTTTTCTCATCCCCCTAGTATTCTATGCCCTTTCTGTCTTACCACTAAAGGATATTGAAGACATAAAAGGCGATAAAAAATTCAAATGTGGAAATTGGTGTGAAAAGCTTGGTCCTGGTCGTTTGCTTTCTGCATCAGCTACTCTTCTAACTCTAACA
>JAHIYG010000001.1 GCA_018815265.1 Candidatus Altarchaeota archaeon
CATCTGTCAGATACACTTCCTCCAGGGTATTGTCTTCCAGAGGCTATAATGTATTGCAGGCTTATGATGGTAGACACTGCCTTAGGGAGCTTCTAAAGGCAAGGGGGCAGGTTGATTTGATACTTTTAGATATTATGATGCCTGACTTGAACGGCATAATGCTGTTTAATGCGATTAGGCGGCGGTATCCAAATATTAAAGTTATTTTCCTAAGTGCTCTACAGCCGCCAGAACCTGTCAAGGACTTGTTGAAGTCGGAGGGCCATATCGCGAACATAACCAAGCCGTTCGACTACGACAGACTTGTGGATGCGGTAAACGGGGCGCTTGAATAAAGAGATGGCTAAGATAATAACTATAGACGATGATGAGAGCATCCGCAGGACGATAAAGCGGGTGCTGGAGAAGGGGGGGCATACTGTCCATGAGGCGGCTGATGCGTCGGATGGCTGGTTGAAGGTTGGTGGGGGAGGCTATGATTTGGTCTTGCTCGACATTATGCTGTCTGGCCTGACGCCGCATGATTTCATCCAATACCTTGGGGGCCTGACTAAATTGGATCCGGCGTTGGCTAAGACCAGGATTTTACTGGTTTCCGCCATACCTTTGCCTGATGTGGAACTGCAGAAGATACTGTCTTCAAACTTGGTTGTCGGCTACCTTCAGAAACCTTTTGAAAACGACAAATTGACTGCTAAAGTCGATGCGGCTTTGGCGATTCCAAGCTCATCTTCAGCCAAAAATATTGTGTCTAGCGAATATGTCCTTGAGTCTGGCTCTACTTACCTGGTGAAGGATGTGCAGTCTGTGTTTAGTATCAAGTTGATGCTTCAGGAAAAAGAAAGGGGCAGGGCTGCCATGTATGTGACCCGGGCTAATCCATTGGATGTCGTGCCCAAGTACGGCTTAGGCGGTACGAGGGTTGTTTGGCTGTCTTTCCAAAAAAGCGAGGGTGCGGAAACCGTTGCTAGCCTGCAGGAGATAAGCATATTGGTGTCTGCTTTCATGGGCGAGAATGACAAGACAGTGATACTTTTGGAGGGTTTATCCTATCTCATAACAAACTATGACTTCTACCCTGTGCTGAGGATGATTGAGTTTTTAAGGGATGAAATCAGCAAATCTGAATCCATTCTAATCATTCCCTTGAATCCTGACACACTTGACAAGAAAAGCATGGCGTTGCTTGAGAACGAGTGCAAAAGCATATTTTAATCCAAGATAGAGCAGTCCACCTATTCTTTTAGGATGTTGTGAATTTGTTCCAGCTCTTTTTTCACTTGTTCCTTTAGTGTGGTGTCGTATGTGTTTATGCTGTGTTTTTCTATTTTTTTGTCTTTTGTAGCTGTGTATATTTTGATTATGTCTCCATTTTGCAGTCTTCCGAGGAATATGTGTTTGTATTTTCTGTTTTTCATCTCTTTGATGCATCTGTCTAATGAGGATGTTGTTGTGTTTAGTATATGATGTTTCTTCAGTGCTGTTTTTAGGCTTTTTAGTCTTTCTGCATCGGTGTCGTATATCAGGATTTTCTCTTTAGGCTTCATCTTGCAAATAGGTGGTTAAAACATTAAACTCTAATAAATAAATATGTTGGATAAAATATCCACCATTGTTTTTTCTGGTTTTTTCCTTGTTCTACATGTGTTTTCTCACATTTCATAAGCCTTTTAAACTAGTCTGTCAATATCTAACTTCAAACTTTTTTTCAAGTTCTCTAAAATGAAACTGAGGTTTGGCTTGATTGGCGAGTCCATCGAGGGCGAGAGGCGTGTAGCTTTGGTTCCGTCCATGGTTTCTGACCTTGTTAAACTGGGTGCTGAGGTATTTGTCGAGAAAAACGCAGGCATGAACTCCTCCTTCTCGGACAAGGAATATGAAAATGCAGGTGCAAAGGTTGTTAACGATTTATACAGCCACGCAAATGTGCTTTTGAAGGTTTCACCTCCATCAAAGAAGGAGCTTGCCAAAATCAAGAATGGCACTACATTAGTCGGCTTTTTCTGGGTTCTGGGGGACAAGGAGTTGGTTTCGCAGTTCATAAAGAAGAAGTTGACTGTGTTCTCACTGGAATTAGTTCCGAGAATTACCAGGGCGCAGAGTATGGATGTCTTAAGTTCGATGAGTACTGTTTCAGGTTACAAGGCGGTTCTTTTGGCATCGGAGCGGTTCGGCAAATTCTTTCCTTTACTCATGACTGCTGCGGGTACGATACCTCCAGCTAACGTGTTGGTGATTGGGGCTGGTGTTGCGGGCCTTCAGGCGATTGCGACTGCCAAGCGATTGGGTGCTAAGGTTGAAGCCTTTGACACGAGGCCTGCTGTGAAGGAGCAGGTTGAAAGTTTGGGTGCCCGGTTTGTTGAGATGGAGTTGCCTGAGGATTCGGAGACAAAAGGCGGCTATGCGAAGGAGGCTAGCAAGGAATTCATAAAAAAGGAGCGGGAAGCCATATCTGCTAGGCTTCCGAAGATTGACATTATGGTGACTACGGCGCAGGTGTTTGGGAAAAAGGCCCCGTTGATTGTGACTGAGGAGATGATTGCCTTGATGCCCAATGGTTCAGTAATAGTTGACATTGCAGGCGAGCAGGGTGGCAATACTGAGTTGACTAAGGCTGGGGAGGTTGTTGTAAAGCATGGTGTGACTATTTTGGGGCCAGTCAACATCCCCTCTCAATTGCCTCAGCATGCTAGCATGATGTATTCTAGAAATGTCGTGAACCTTCTGAAACTCATTTACGGCGGTAAGGAGAAAAAGATAGACTACACTGACGAAGTGATTTCCGGCTGCTGTGTCTGCAAGGAAGGGGAGCTGGTTTCTGGTATGGTGAAGAAGGCATTTGGAGGTGGAGATAAATGATTGGTTTGTTCCTCATATCAATTTATATTTTTGTCTTGGCTATTTTCGTGGGTTTTGAACTCATTGCAAAGGTTCCTCCACTGCTTCACACGCCGTTGATGTCGGGTTCAAACGCAATATCTGGGATAACAATAGTTGGTGCTTTGGTTGCGGCGGGCGCAGGACATAGCACCTTAAGTTCTGTGCTTGGGATGCTTGCCGTTATATTTGCCACCATAAATGTGGTCGGCGGCTTCATGGTTACTGACCGGATGCTTGAGATGTTCAAGAAGAAGGAGGATAAGAAATAGATGGACTTTATAAACAGTGCATACCTTGTTTCCGCTGTCTTGTTCATACTTGGTTTGAAGAAATTGGGGTCTGCAAGGACTGCAAGGGCTGGTAATCAGTTTGCTTTGTTGGGCATGCTTGTTGCAATGGTCGTTACCTTGTTTGACGAGGGCATAGTGGATTACAGCTATATCATCGCGGGGGTGGTTGTTGGTACCTTAATCGGTGCAGTGTCTGCGAAGAAGGTTAAGATGACTGATATGCCCCAGTTTGTCGCATTATTCAATGGTTTCGGTGGTTTGGCGTCGTTTCTCGTGGCTTCAGCCGAGTTTCTGAACATGACTAGTACGCCAGCGACTGATGTCAGTGTCACGCTTTTATTGAGTCTCTTGATTGGTATGGTGACATTCACAGGGTCGTATATTGCGTTTGCCAAGCTTCAGGGGATAATGAGGAGTGCTCCCATATCTTTCCCTTTTCACCAGAGTTTGAACACAATGCTTTTGCTTGTTACAGTTGTTGCGGGGGTGTTTTATGTGTTGGACCCGATGTTGGTTTGGCCTATCGTTACTGTATCACTTATTGCTGCTGTGTTAGGTATATTGTTTGTCATCCCGATTGGCGGCGCTGACATGCCTGTGGTGATTTCGCTTTTGAATTCCTACTCAGGTATTGCTGCTGCGATGACTGGTTTCGTCCTCTCAAATAATGTGTTGATAATAAGC
>JAHIYG010000081.1 GCA_018815265.1 Candidatus Altarchaeota archaeon
AAATAAACCTATGAATTAACCAAAAACAAATTCATACTACTTTACCGCCCTGATACCTGCCATTATACCCTGTAGTCTCCCCAGAAACCTCTTCAAACACGATTTGCGCGATACGGGCTCCCTTCTCGACCGTGAAATTCCTGTCTGAAAGATTCTTCAAGCCAAACGTGAGCGTCCCACAGTAGCCTGGATCCACCAATGCATTCACAAGCGTTGCACCACACCTAAACACCGTAGAACGATTCAACACCCTAGCAGCAAGATTAGGAGGCATATTCACCCTCTCAACCGTCTCGACTAGGACGTATTCACCCTGTTTCAGACTGTATTTAGACCCCAGAACCTCCTGCACCTCCGGCATCTGCCTCTTAGAAACCCCCAAGATGCTATCAGACCTCAAATCATATATTTTCCCCAACCTCAAATCGTATCCCGCCCCACCAAGACACGACATCTCGAAATCCTCCAAAAGACCCTGATTTACGTACTCAATAATTTTCGCCTTACCCAGAAGCATTGGATTTATTTGACATTAAAGTAATATATACCTGATGAGGGGCATAACAGTTCTATTAATATTAGTGCTGGCCACAGGCTGCGTTTCCGCCGAAGACTACATGAGCCTGTGGTGGAACACAACCGCAAAAGAGATAATATCCGGTGTTGCAGTAGGAGACGCCACAGGAGACGGATACCCGGAAATCGCAGTGTCAGGTTCATCAGATGGGTTAGTCTATCTATTCAGCCATGACGGCAGACTAATATGGAAAAAAGATGTATTCTCATACATAAACACCATTGGATTAGCAGATATCAACGCAGACGGAAAAAAAGAAGTGATTGCAGGATATGCAGACCTATCAGTCTTTGACTCAACAGGAGAGAGAATCCTAAAATACAAGACCCCCTATGGCATGGGAGTATACCGGGTTATCGACGCTCATTTGAGCGATGACAAAAAACAGGACATAATCTTTGCAAGCTACGACATAGACTCCTGCTCTAGAGAAAAACCCAGTTCAGTCTACGCAGTAGACGGGAACGGCAATGAGATTTGGCGCTACAGCCTAGAATACAACGTCCCAGAGGCGTTAGTCGCCGAAGATTTGAACGGCGACGGAAGAGATGAAATATTCATAGGCACAATATATAGAAGTGCAGGCTCAAACAAGGTATGCAGAAAAAAATACAATGAACCAGCCAATGTGATTGTTTTAAATCCCGATGGAACCCTTCTTTGGAATTACCAGACAAACGGCGGCGTATTAGCCATTGCAGTAGGAGATGTGGAGGAAGACAGCAAACCAGAGGTTGCAGTAGGGGCATATCCTGCACTGCATTTACTCTCAAATGATGGCCGACTTTTGTGGAGTGACACAACACATGTGAACACCTACGTAGAAGATGTTGTTGTTTTAGACTTAGACGATGACGGCAAAGAGGAGGTTGTTGCAGCATCAGCTGATGTGACAGCATTTGACCAAGGCGGAAAACCAATGTGGAGCGGAACCACAGACTCACGGGTCTATTCACTGGCTAAAATAGATTTGGACGACGATAAAAAAGAGGAGGTAGTCGCAGGTTCAGGTTCAGTATATGTCTTTTCAAGGGAAGGTATAGAAAGGTGGCGCTCCCAATCACACACCTCCTACGGTTTTTTAAGGGGTGATGATTTGGACAGAGGAGGTTTTGGAGAAATCATCGCAGGCTCTGTAAAAAGCATCTTCGTATATAGAACCCAGGAATACGCTAAGAGAGTGAGGGCCGACCAGCTTTTTGAGTCCGCCAAAACCGGAAGAGGAGGAGACTATGCAATTGCCGAGTTGACTGAAGCAAAAAAACTCTATTCAGAACTGGGTTTGATAGACAATGCGGCGGAATGTGTCAACCAGATAGAAAACATAAAGGCCGTCAGCGGCAGAGTCGAAGAAGTAAAGGCTGAAGGCGAAACAGCCTTGAATGCCTCTAGGGAGTTGATGGTGATGGGGGACTACATAAACAGTTCAAGATACGCCCAGATAGCTAGGATGAGATTCTCATCCCTGAATATGCAGGAGCTAAAAGATGAAGCAGACGCTATCATAGAAGAGCTGAAGTCTAAGATTACTGAGAATGCAACATACGAGCTGATACTGGCAAACAAGACATTCCATGAAGGGGACTATTTGGCTGCTTTAAACCATGCTAGAATAGCACAGCAGCATTATGCATTCATAGGCGATTTAGACAGAGCTGAAAAAGCGGGGATTCTAGCAGATAATATAAAGGAGATTTCAGGACTGACAGAGGGAAACGAAACGACATCAGAGGAGGAGTTGAATAGTGGTTTTAACCTAGGCGATATCTCCTCAAAGGCCAAAAGCCTTGTCTCTGAAGTTAATCCACTCCATTTGGCAGTGGCTGTTGGTTTGTTCCTGACATTGATGTTGGTTATCCTCATGGTTGTTGCATTCATAAAAATTCAGGGAAAGAAAAAAACCAAGATAAAACACCAAAGCACGCAACATACTGTCGAATCCGAAGAGCCTACAAACGGGTTCAGAAAAAGACGGGTAAATGTCATAAGGTACAGTTCCAAAGACATAAAACCAATGGATGATGTGAAAAACGGGGATTTAAATGTTGAAATGCCGAAAAACAGGGGCGTGTTCAAGGCAGGTATCTGCAGGCAGGGACTATGCCTGAAAACCAAGAAGATACCCCAGAGAAAATAACCACATTTATTTTTCTTCTTTTTTCAAAAATGCTGCTAGGCGCCGTGCTACTGCATCAAGGAAGTATATTGCAAGAGCTACTGCCACAAAATACTGCCACAACTGCGTCTCCCTCATGACCTTCAGAGATGAGTACTGCTTTGCCTTCTCGTAAATGTCATTGACTAGGGTGTCAAGTTCATTGGTTGAATAAAGTCTTGAACCTGATACAGTAGATATCTGTCTTAATGTGTCGACGTCAACATCCAGTCTCTTGTATTCTAGGGGATAGTTGACTGTGAGTGAGTCCAAATCCACATCCCCCAGAGAACGCGCTGAAATACCATAGAAACCGACTGATGAGGGATTGAATGAACCAGAGTAGGTGTTTACAGTTGTCCGGGTAAGCACTGCATGGACTTCT
>JAHIYG010000082.1 GCA_018815265.1 Candidatus Altarchaeota archaeon
AGCCATATTCCATCAGCTCATCAAGAATCTTTAGTGTGTGAGTGTATGTGCAGTCGTTTTCTTTAGACAACACAGTAGGGTATTTTTTCTCTTTATCCCTTAGAGAGAGTATTATGCCTGCTGGCTTCTCATGCAGCAACAGGTTAACAATATCGCGTTCCATAAAACATCACAATAAAGTATATGTTTCAGTATATAAATTATCTTTTCTTGGCTTTTACCTTGAGTACTCCGTCTTTATGGTGTATTTCAAGGGTTTTTGGGTCTATTGGAGCGGGTGTGAAATAGCTGTTGTGGAATTTTATCTCTTCTTCTGCTATTTTTTCCAATACCAAGTCTACTTCTATTGTGTTTGGGGTTGCTGAGATGTGGATGTCTTCTTCCCTGTGGCCTGGAACCTTTGACTCCAGGAACACATAATCCTTATCTTCGCTTAGTTCAGCGTGGAGTTTTATGGTTGCAGGCATGTGCTTTACATGTCGTTTAAAGAAGGATGTTACTGCAACGTCTTCGACCATCACATTGTGTCGTTCTTCCTCAGTACGCTCTGATTTATGGTGCATTATTATATATTTACGCAGAGTTATTTAAGTTTTTCTTCAATTGCTTTTTTAAGTGATTCCACGTCAGAATCCAGTGTCTTAACTGCTTTTTTGACTTCGTCCATGGGATTTTGCGAATCGACATGTATCCTGAAACCCTGCTTTAATGGGTGGGGTTCATGCCAGTATGCGTCAACTCCGGCATTTTGGAGTACTCCAACCAACGCTATTGGTATTTCCTTTTCTGTGAATTCTATTTCGACGCTGTCCTTCTTTTTTTCAACAACTTTGACGTCCATTTTTCATATCTCACTTAAACATCCGTATTCAGAGGATATTTTCCTCTTCTCAAAAGCCTTGGTTACTGGGTCTTCGAGTTTGTCAGGGTACTTTGCTGATTTAACCAGTGGGTATCTTGTTTCCTTGGAGAATGCCTTGACTACTCCGAGGTCGGGTTCCTTTGTCGTCAAGTCTATTAGGTCATCTCCCATCTTCAAGACTTTGGCCTTGACTATGTCGCCTATTGCAAACATCTCAGAGGGGTCTTTCACGTATTTTTCATCTATGTTTGAAACATATATCATTGCTCTCTCGCTGACTGGATTATTGACTCCCTTAATCCGCCCTATTTCCACTATGACGTTTGAGTTCTTTATCATGTTGACCTGTGCGAAGACTGTTTGGCCTATTTTTATCCTTGGCAGGTCTTTGCCGTGGACTTCAGCTATGTGTTTTGCCGCGTCAACGTATTTGATGCCCATTTTCGCAGCATATATTTTGCCGTCTTCCTCGAATGTTCCGCTGCCAGGCATGAACTCCTCGATAGTCCCTAAATAATCCCCAATCATAACCTTGTCTTCCATTTCAGGCTATATAATATAAAACAATCGTATAAAAACCCACCAACATTGCGTTTAGCCTCAGTATTTGTAATGCTCTGGCTTATAAGGCCCTCCAAGTCCTACACCAATGTATTTAGCCTGTTTTGGAGTCAATTTCGTGAGTTTTACGCCGATTTTCTCTAGGTGCAACCTAGCAACCTCCTCATCGAGTTTCTTGGAGAGCCGATATACCCCTGGTTTGTAAATTTCCCTGTTTCTCCAAAGGTCTATCTGCGCCAAAACCTGGTTTGTGAAACTGTTGCTCATTACAAAAGAGGGATGGCCTGTGGCGCATCCAAGGTTCACAAGGCGCCCCTCAGCAAGCAAGTATATGCTTTTGCCGTCTTTGAAGCTGTATTTGTCGACCTGAGGCTTTATGTTGGTCTTCTTTACGCCTTTTACTTTGTTGAGTTCGTCTACTTGGATTTCATTGTCGAAGTGGCCGATGTTGCAGACTATCGCCTGATCCTTCATCTTAACCATATGCTCTGCAGTTATGACATCGCAGTTGCCTGTTGCTGTCACATAGATGTCTGCCTCACCAAGCGTATCTTCGACGGTTGTGACTTCGAATCCTTCCATTGCAGCCTGTAACGCGCAAATCGGGTCTATTTCAGTCACAATAACCCTGGCTCCGAATCCCGCCATGGATTTGGCGCATCCTTTCCCTACGTCGCCGTATCCGCAGACAACAACGGTTTTCCCAGCTATCATCACATCTGTTGCCCTCTTGATACCGTCAGCCAAAGATTCCCGGCAACCGTAGAGGTTGTCGAATTTTGATTTGGTGACTGAGTCATTGACGTTTACTGCTGGAACCAGTAGTTTGCCTTCTTCCATCATCTGATATAGTCTGTGGACGCCCGTGGTTGTTTCTTCAGAAACACCCCTCCAGCCCTTGACGACATTGTGCCAGAATTTTTTGTCTTTACGATAGACTTTCTTCAGTAGGTCTTTGATTATCTGCTCCTCCACGCTTTCAGATTTTGTATTCGCCCATTTTGAGCCTTCCTCCAACTCATACCCCTTGTGTATTAGAAGCGTTGCATCTCCGCCGTCGTCGACTATAAGCTGCGGCCCACCATCTGGATGAGACAGCGCCTTCAATGTGTATTCCCAGTATTGCTCAAGTGTTTCACCCTTGTAGGCGAATACTTCAACTCCGGTTTTCGCGATTGCCGAGGCTGCATGGTCTTGCGTGCTGAAGATGTTGCATGAAGCCCACCTTACCTTGGCCCCCAATTCCACGAGGGTCTCGATTAAGACGGCTGTTTGGATGGTCATATGCAATGAGCCGGTAATTCTAACGCCTTTCAGGGGCTTTTCTTTCGCGTATTTCTCACGGACTGCCATGAGACCTGGCATCTCCTTTTCCGCAATCTCTATCTCCTTTCTGCCCCAGCCGGCAAGCGACATATCCTTTACAACACTCATTTTAACACTTCAACTATTATTGTATAAGCCATATAATAATTTGTGAAAACGCTTGTTGTCTTTTATTCACGTTCTGGAAACACTAAAAAGGTAGCTTTGGAGATTTCCAAGATGATGAATGCAGACGTAGAGGAGATATTAGATGAGAAAGACCGCTCAGGAGTAGTTGGTTACCTCAGCGCTGGAAAAGATGCGACATTCAAGTCACTTGGCAAGATAAAAAAAACCAATAAAAACCCCAAAGACTATGATTTGGTGATTGCCGGGACACCTGTTTGGGCATTCACAGTATCAACGCCGGTCAAGACATACCTTGACATGAACAAAGAAAACCTTAAAGAAGTTGCTTTTTTCGCAACACAGGGCGGCTCAGGAGCAGATAATGCATTCAAGGAAATGGAAAAAGTCTGCGGGAAAAAACCCCGTGCAGTTGCGTCAATGACTGAGGCAGACGTGAAAGCAAACAGATTCTACCTACTCAGTGGTATCACCTCACTTAAGTAATTCAGAGACTATAGCTCTCCTAAGTTCTGCTTTTTCTCCTCGGAGTGTGCGGTTGATTTTTTTAGACTCATTCCATCCCATATCAGCTATTGCCATGGAAACCATGAACAACGGGGTTGTCGATCCACGGTCTCCGCAAACAGATGCGCCAGCCAAGTCATAATTACTTGAATTTTCTCCAGTGATTATCTGAAATATCTTGCCTGCTTTTTCCACATAATTGTGGCTTGAAGGATTGCTTCGTCTGGATTCTAATTCCAATGCAGACTCTACAATCAGCCGAGATATGTGGCCTAACTTCCTACTGCAAAGTGGCTGCACCATCTCCTGGATTTCAGGCTGCGCCAGCCTCATCAAACCTATGCCATCAACCTCCCTCCTAGGATTTTCTCCTGGAAAGATACGCTTTTCAGCAGACATATAATAACTGCGGAAGCCCGCCTATTTATACCTTACATTCGATTCTTCTTGTATGTCTGTCACATTCAGAAGGGTTTCTGAAAAAGACTTGAAGAAACTAAATGAGATAGTCAATGATAGTGAGGTCTGCAGGTACCTCTCCCTTATCCCGCCAGTGTCCATGTCTTCGACCAAAAAGGCGTTTGAGAGATTCAGGAAAGCAGGGGATCTGTGGTATTGCATTATGGTAGACGGAGCTGTCGCTGGCGCGGTATTGCTTAAGACGACTCCAAAGGGCTTGAAGAACTCGCACGTCGCATCGGTTGGAATAGACATAGACAAACCCTACTGGGGTAAAGGAGTGGGTGGGCAGGCATTAGAATTCATAATAAAAAAAGCAGGGGAAAAGGGTGTAAAACGCCTGGAGATAGAGTATATGGAGGGGAATACACGAGCTGAAAAGCTCTACACCCGCATCGGCTTCATACACGAGGGACGGAGAAAAAAAGCTATAAAAGCAGGGAGCAAATACTATGATTCAATAACAATGTATATGTGGTTACGATGAAGATAGAGTGTAGGGATTACGTCAGTGTCTGGATGGAAGAGGGAGTTGTAAAGATGATAGAGCAGAGAATGCTCCCCCATAAATTTGAAATAGCATCATTTGACAGTGTAGAGGATGTCTCCACTGCAATAACTTCAATGGTAGTCCGCGGAGCCCCCGCAATAGG
>JAHIYG010000083.1 GCA_018815265.1 Candidatus Altarchaeota archaeon
CGCTTTTCTTAAGCTCATCCGAGCCCTCATCCACCTCCCCCGTATCAACAACATAAGTCAAATCCTTGGCCTTAAACACAAAAAAACGATTCTGAGAACCCAAACACGCCTTTCTCGCACCATCAACCAACGCAGAAACATGCGCCAGATGTTGTTGCATATTGCCTTCAAGAAAATCCTTTAGACTAAGGTCTGCAACCTCCTTGGGCGTAAGCCGACCAGATTGTGGAACATGTACCTTGCCCATGTTAACCAAAGAGTATGACAAGGTTAAATACTCTCTTAAGGCTAAACCAATACCTAAAACTCACTGAGAAAGGAGTAGCCAGCATCTAATCCGGCAATTTTTTTCCTAACTATTTTTTCTCTTGTTGAGTGGGGGTAGGTCGTTTGAGATCTCTAGTTTCCTCCTGTATTGCTTGATCAAACAATTCCTTAGTTATCAAATCGCCTTTTGGAAGTTTCCCAAACCGTCTGATAAGTCTTCTGAATATTTCTGGCCCATATCTCTCCTCAAGTTCCTGGAACACCAGCAAAGCATTACCCTGTGCTGCCCTGCAGGGTTCACCCCACATATCTATTTTTTTGCCTTGAGCTATTGCCGCCCTATACTCTGCGACATCCCCGTCAAATTGCGCTTTTGCCCCCATCTCATATCCCCAACGATTGGCACATCTTATGGCTGCATATCTTACAAAATACTCTTCTATGCCCGGTAACCTCACGAATGCATGGCCTAGTTCATGGGTTGTTATCCTAAGTACCAGCTCTTCGTCACCAAGACCTCCTATGCCAATGTCTTTGCCCTGTGCCCCTGAACCTTTGGCAACCGTATACTGTACTAGATGTCCCTCTCTAAGTACTTCCTCTGTTTTTCTCCCTGTAAAATCCTCAAGAAAATCTATTGCCCTAGTTGCAGTTCTTTCAAATCTTTCCCTTTCCATCTGCAGTTCTTCCGGATAACATACTATGACGTTTTTTATACGGATTTGCTCTCCACTTTTAATGTTCCATAGTGGTCTGGATAAACCTTCATCAATTGATACCTGTCGTGCCCCTGCAAACTTTATGAGATTAAACAAAATTGACTTTGCCTCTGTCGAGTCTGGACTCCAAGGCCTTGAATTACTCATTACAACAACACAACCCTTGCCATATTTTGTATATCCCATAACTGCTACTCCCCCTGCTGTTGAAACAATAGGTTTGAACCTATCGTCTGTGGCTTCCAATCCACAAAAAAGACTACCCTCACAAGCCTTTCGAACGAAATCCCCATCTAAGCCATCAAAAACGCCATCATCGGTTATTGTCAGATTACTCAACTGGTCGCCTGCGATTCTTGTAGCCAACAATTTCACACCAAATTCGTCAGCAATCTTTTGTACTGGCACCTCTTCAGGACCAAATGGTTTTGTGCCTAAACTCGCAGCCAACCCCACATTAGTCCTCATCCACCCCAGCATACTCGGCGCGATTACCAGCCCTCCCCCAGCATGCACATAACTTTTTATTGCATCAATTTCGTCTTGAGAATAGGTTGGAAGGACTATCCTCCCATCAATAGCATATGGTCGCCCTTCAGAGAACATTGTCAATACATCATAGTCCTTTAGTTTTTCTAAAGTTAGTCTTCCGAAAATTTGATATGACCGAACCCTCTGATCATCTTCAACAAAATACTTGAGTGTCCCCCTCATAAGTTTACTTTTTTGCTTACTCTGGTCCATCAAAGCCCTTATCACACCCGTCTTTTTGACTATCTCCCTCACGGCGCCGGTCAGACTTTCAAAATCCTCCCTTGATTTTACTTCCTTGTCTCTTTTTGCATTCCACTCTTCAATCAATCTATCCTTATCCCTTTGTCTTTCAAAATAGTTGGTTCTTCTAGCATATCCTACAATTGTATCTAATTGTTCGACAGCTTCCTGGACTCTGCCAAGTTCAAATAGTGCTTTTCCAAGCCGCAACCTTACGTAATGATTTCTCACATCTACCTTAAGCAATGAGCTACAGAGTTCTGCAGTTTTTGCAAAGTCTCCCTCTCTGAAGCTAGCAATTGACTGGACCTCTCTTTCATCAACTTCTTCTGGCCCAAATGGCCGAGGTACCCTCCCTGACACTTCAGTAGTCCCACGTTGTCTACCCCGATACAATGGCATGCCTTCCGGCTCGGGAGGTTTAGGTGGAGACATGCCTTCAGGTTGCGTGGGTGTAGTCGGAGATATGTCTGCCGCCTGTGTGATTTTAGGTTGAGATTTGTCTTTCGCCTGTTGAAGTGCCCTGCTAGTTGGAATAACTCCTGTGTCAGAGGGAATAAATATGCTTAACCCAACAGCAAGAGCTAGTTTAATCCCGGTTAACGCGATGCCTCGTAATTTTCCTTCTCTTGTTACCCTTTCAGCCAGTGATGTGAAATCATCCAAAACAGTGGTTATGCTTTCATCACCTGCATCCTTTGGGTCAGCTTGTGGAATTGTCATTTCATCAAAAACCGCAGACATTCTATCGTTGGCTCTTTGTATTTGAGGGGAAAGAGCATCCAATTTACTGGCGGACATAGAAGAAGTGTCTAGATATGCTGATGAGTCAATTTTTTCGGTCTTTGCCAAGTGCAAAGTCTCAGGCTTCAAATCCCAAAAGCCTGCAGAAGGCAGATCCCGATTTATTAAAAGCACCAAACTCATACCCTCTAAACCTGTTTTTTCAGCGCCCAATTCACCGGTAGGCAGCGGCTTCAAACCCTTTAAGGAAGCCATGTCTCTGGCACCTATCACACCTACAGACGACGCATCAGACACATCATACTTC
>JAHIYG010000084.1 GCA_018815265.1 Candidatus Altarchaeota archaeon
TAGGGAAACAGTTCAGCCAATGCGGCTTTTCGCTCTTCCAATGTCTTTGACATTATCATTTTCCTCAGCCTGAACAGCGGCTCCTCAGAGCCTTTGCCGTAGAACATGTGCTCTGTCCTGAACAAACCTATTCCTTCGGCTCCGAATGACCTGGCTTTTGCAGCGTCCTCCGGTGTGTCTGCATTTGTCCTGACGCCCAGTACTCTTATTCCGTCGCAGATTTTCATGAACGACTGTAGGTACTTGTTTTCCGCAGAGGATACAAGTGGCAGCTGCCCCTCGTAGACGTATCCTTTGGTTCCGTTAAGCGATACCCAGTCACCTTCCTTGTAGGTTTTTCCGCCAGCCACCATTTTTTTGGCATGTGCGTCGACTTCAATTCCTGCGGCACCCACTATGCAGCATTTGCCCCATCCTCTGGCAACCAATGCGGCGTGTGATGTCATGCCTCCCCTTGCTGTGAGGATTGCCTGGGCAGCCCTCATGCCTTCGACGTCTTCTGGGTTGGTTTCTTCACGTACCAATATGACTTTTTTCCCGTCTTTGGCCCATTTTACTGCGTCGTTTGCTGTGAAAACAATCATTCCCAGTGCTCCGCCTGGACCTGCAGGCAGGCCTTTTGCAATGGGTTTGGTTGACTTCTCTGCTTTGGGGTCTATTATCGGGTGGAGTAGTTCGTCAAGCTGGTCTGGAGTAACCCTCATCACCGCCATTTCAGGTGTTATGAGTTTTTCCCCAAGCATCTCGACAGCCATCCTCACTGCTGCTGGGCCGTTTCTTTTTCCGTCACGGGTCTGCAGCATCCTGAGTCTCCCGTCCTGTATGGTGAACTCCAAATCCTGCATGTTCTTGTAGTGTTTCTCGAGTTTGTTTCTAATCTGCACCAGTTCTTTGTAGATTTTTGGGTTGCTTTTCTCAAGCGTCACATGGTCTTTGCTCTGCTCGGTTTTTCCAGCCTCGTTTAACGCATTGGGTGTCCTGATTCCTGCGACTACATCTTCTCCCTGAGCATTGGTTAGCCATTCGCCGTAGAACATGTTTTCTCCGGTTGCTGGGTTTCTTGTGAATGCGACGCCTGTCGCAGAGTTGTCTCCCATGTTTCCGAATACCATCGCCTGGACGTTGACTGCAGTCCCCCATTCCTCTGGTATGTTTTCGATTTTTCTGTATGAGACTGCCCGCTTGCCCATCCATGACTGGAATACTGCGCCGATGCCTCCCCAAAGCTGTTCCATTGCATCGTCTGGGAATGGTTTGCCTATCACTTCCTTGACCTTCGCCTTGTATGTTTTGATTAATGCTTGTAGGTCTTGAGCCGTCAAGTCGGTATCTGCCTTGTATCCCTTCTTTTTCTTTAGTGCGTCCAGTTCCTTTTCAAGCTGCTGCCTTATGCCTTTGCCTTCAGCGGGTTCCATGCCTGAAGCCTTTTCCATGACGACGTCGGAGTACATTTGTATGAGTCTCCTGTATGCGTCCCATGCGAACCGGGGATTGTTTGTTTTCTTGATTAGTCCCTCAATGGTTGTTTCATTTAATCCGACATTCAATACTGTCTCCATCATGCCTGGCATCGACTTTCTCGCGCCTGAGCGGACCGAAACAAGCAGGGGATTTTCTTTGTCTCCGAATTTCGCCCCCATTATCTTCTCGACTCTTGCGAGTGATTCTTCAACCTGCTTTTTTAGTTCAGCAGGGTATTGGTTCTTGTTCTTGTAGTATTGCGTGCACATTTCAGTGGTTATTGTAAACCCTGGCGGGACTGGAATCCCGATTTTGCTCATCTCGGCTAGGTTTGCTCCTTTTCCACCGAGTAGATTCTTCATATCTGCTTTACCGTCAGCTTTCCCTGCTCCAAAAAAATATACCCATTTTGTCATTTTCACGCACTTTCTCCGAAAAAAAACTAGATTAACATATCCCCCAAAAAAATTGGGAATTAACTATACAAAAACAGATATAAAAAGAAGGAGATTCTAGTCTCCTTTTAATAGGTTATTTCCTGCTCTTTTTTGTTTTGTATTTGCTGTCTCCTCCTATTGCGTCTGGGCCGTGTTCTCCAGTCCTGATCCTTATGCAGTCTTCCATAGGCAATATAAAGATTTTCCCGTCCCCTATGTTGCCGGTTCTGGCAGCCCTTATTATGCCTTCAACTGTGGTTTTCACGTAGTCCTCGTTTACTGCAATCTCCAGCCTCAGGTTAGGGAGGAGATTAATCTCCTTCTTCGCTCCCCTGTAGCTTTCCATATAGCCTTTCTGTACTCCGCATCCCTTGCTTCTTGTGATGCTCATCCTGTGTACTTCACGTTCATCCAACTCTTTTTTCACCGCATCCAGCCTTTCAACTGGAATATATGCTATAATCAACTTCATTTTATTTCACCTCACTTAACTTGGCACCTCAAAGTCAGGGTATGCGACCATTCCGTGTTCGCCAATGTCCAAACCTATGACTTCCTCGTGTTCTGAGACTCGCAAACCAACTACTGCATCAATCACCTTAAACAGTATGAATGCTGCAGTAAACACAAAAGCAAATGCAGCCAACACACCTGTTGCTTGGATAGTAAGTTGTCTCATGCCTCCGCCGAAAAACAATCCA
>JAHIYG010000085.1 GCA_018815265.1 Candidatus Altarchaeota archaeon
CTGGCTCGTTTGTGTGCTTTTTAATTTCAACAGGTGTTGGGTGGTCTGGAATCATAACTATCCTGTAATCTCCTTCAATTTTATCAAGTATTCTCCCAACCACTCTCTTGTCTATGTCTTCGATAGCTTTGAGTTTATGCTCAATATTGCCTTCATGGCCTGATTCGTCAGTGGATTCGATGTGGATGTACGTCAAATCGACTTCATCCAAGCTCTCCAGGGCGGCGTCGGCTTTGCCTTCATAGTTTGTGTCCAAGTAGCCTGTGACACCTGCCACCTTCAATACTCTTAACCCGATGACTTTTGCCAATCCGTTCAGCAGGTCAACAGCTGAAACCAGAGACCCGTCTATGCCATACATCTTCTTAAAAGACGGCATCCCAGGCCTGTCTCCCGCGCCCCAAAGCCATATGTCTGTTGCAGGGTTCAAACCATCTCGTAATCTTCTCTCGTTGACTGGATGTTTTAAGAGGATATCGTGCGCTTTCACAGTGAGTCTGTTCAAAAGTTCGGCAGTCGCTCCTCCAGAATTAGACGTGGCTTCAGTAACATACTTGGCTATCTCCTCCCCCACTATGTCATGTGGCTGGTGAGCTTTGAAATCAAGGTCTGGTTTGGTGTTTTTCCTCAGCACTAGTATGTTCCTGTAGCTGACTCCCGGGTAGAATTCAACACCTTCGGAACCCAACATATCAGACAGAGTCTTGAAGATTTGTTTGGACTCGTCTGAAGTGATGTGTCCAGCTGTGAAGTCACTCATCCTTCCATCCTTCACTGTGACAAGATTGCATCTGAGTGAGATATCACCAATACCCAATTCAATACCTAAATTCGCAGCCTCCAACGGTGACCTGCCGCAAAAGTATTTTCTAGGGTCGTAACCCATTATTGCAGTGTTTGCTATTGAGCTGTCATATGGCAGCCCCTCAAAAAAGGTCTGTGCCATTCCAGTCAAACTGTTTTTAGCTAGATAGTCCATGTTGGGTGTGTCAGCAGCCTCGCAGGGAGTCTTATCACCTAAACTTTTTACGGGGTGGTCTGCCATCCCATCCGGAACCAATATGATATATTTCATCTTTTTTGTTGTTGTTATTTACATTCCACACAATTATATAATGCTATGTCTCATGTTCACGTCAGAGAATTTGCATCATCCGACGTGGATGGTGTTTTGGAATTGTATCTTTCAGAAGACACATGGTTCGAGGATATCGGAGTATCCAAGGAATATATACTGGAGTGTTCACGGCGTCAGGACTTCAAATTCATCGTGGCAGAGGAAGAAAACAGGTTAATTGGGTTCATAGGGTTTCTTTTTTTCACGAATGTCGGCAGATGCGAAGTCGGTCCGATAGTTGTTTCTAGAAAAAAAAGAAACGAGGGGGTTGGACGGCTTCTAGTGTCTGAAGCCCTTAAATTTTTGGCAGGTAAGGGGATGAAAAGGGCTGTTGTAAGGATAAAAGCAGCAAACCCCAGTGCCACATCCTTCTTCATGAAGTGCGGATTTGCGTTCGAAGCATATCTCAGGCACTACACAAGTCAGGGGGAGGATGTAGTCCAGCTTGTGATTTACTTTCCAGTAACCTAATCCTTTATATACCCTCTATGCCTATTATTGCCGGGGGTGTCATACCATATATTAAGTCCTAAATGACATATTTTATGATGAAGCTTTTTATCAGATATACTGTCTTTTTTTTGGTTTTAACACTCATTGCATCCTATGCACAGGCAATCAGGATAAACGAAGTTGAAACTTCAAAAGAGCATGTGGACATAGGAGAAAGCTTCACTATCACAGCTAAATTAGGCGGTGACACAGTCAGTTACTATGCAGACTTCTATGTTGGAAACTACCGTTTCGCGACAAAAAACATAATCCCTGATTCTGACGAAGTCGAGGCTAAATTCGGCCTGGACAAAGATGAAATGCAGTTGAGGGGTATAAGCTGCGGGGAAACAACCGCTAGGGTGCAGATATACACGACCAGCACCAAAACCTTAGTTGCCAATGAATCAGTCAACATCCAAATAGGTAGCATACCCTATCTCGTGTTTACGCCGGAGACTCCGACGCCGGGGAAGGATGTCACAGTCAAAGTAACGGATGAAAAGGGCAAGATTCTCACCAACGTTGATGTAACTATAAGAGATATCTATGGCGGCGACCCGATTAGCACCAAAACCCGCTCAGATGGGACATTCCAGTTTCTGCCCAAGGTTGCTGGGGAATACAAGATATCCTTTGAGGAACGTGACGTATGCGGGCAAAAGACATTCTATATAAAGCGTCCCATGATAGTGGATGGTCCACGCCCTGAAAATCCTGTTGTTGGAGAAATGATAACTGTCGCAGTGCCTGCAGCATCTGCTATCGGCGTAAAGATACTGGATGCCAATGGACAGCTTTACAAGACTGTGTCTGCAGCATACAATGGCGGAGCAAACTTTACCATCTCAGATGCAGGAAAATATATCATCATCTTTGGGGATCTCAGTACCAAGTACTGGACTGTGAACAGGTCACTAACTGTTTCAGACAAGTACATGCCTTCAATTGAGGTTGCTCCTGAAAAGCCGGTGTTAAACCGGCCTGTGACAATAACTGTGAAATCATCTGATAAGCCGCTTCAGGATGCGGTAGTGGTAATAAGAAAACCAGACGGGGTGGAAAGCCAATATATCACTTCGAGCTTTGGAACGCTGACCTATGACCAAGTGGGTTTGGCAGGGGTATATGAGGTTAAAGCAACAAAGGATCGGCATAGTACTGCGGTCAAATCATTTGAGGCGAAAAACTCTTTTGTGCTAAAGCAGGAGCCTGAGTACCCTACAGTCCAGGACACAATAACCCTAACAGTCAACGATCAAGACAACAAACCAGTAGGTGACGTCTTGGTTGAGGTGACGGGGTTAAATCAGAAGAAGGTCACTGACATGGGCGGCAAAATAACGTTGAACTTACAGAAGGCGATAAAATACGATATCCAAATCACCAAAGACCTTTTCTGGTCTAAAACAATTGAGGTAACTCCATATGGGCGATTGTACATTGGCGACTGCGTGAAGGAGGTGGACTTGGGGGACAATGTATCGTTTAATGTATTTGACTCATTCAACCAGCCAATTGATGTAGATATTGATGTGAAGGACCCATTTGGTGTGGTAAAGCAATATAGTGGTTCCTCTGAGACATTATCTCCTGCAAAGCCAGGCAACTATACAGTAACTGCTTCAAAAACCAACTATGCATCAGCGAACACAACATTCTATGTTAGACCTTATCCTCTGGATGTCGATGCCATAATGCGGTCTGGACAACTAATAGTAAACATAGCAGAACAAAAAATATAACTTTTTCTAAATTTTCGTATTTTTCCTTCATTATTATCCTATAATTCTATGCTTTTAAGGTTAATCTCTGCCACCAGCCGGTCACTTGCCTCATCTATTTTCTTTATATCTATCTTCCATACAATATAAGTCTTATCGCTGCCTGCCAGATCCAGCAAG
>JAHIYG010000086.1 GCA_018815265.1 Candidatus Altarchaeota archaeon
AAGGGAAAATAACGGTTGAAAAGATGGTGGAACTATACGACAGCCATGGAATAAGCCCAGACATCATATCGCAGGTATCTGGTTTGGAAGTGCCTGACAACTTCTACAAACTCGTCGAAGAACGGCATGAGAGAAAAACAGCAGAAGAAGAGAAAAAGGAAACATACAACATACCTGATGGCCTGCCAGACACAATACTCGGATACTACAGCAACCAAGAAACGACTACATTCAAAGCCAAAATCATAGCAGTCTTAGACAACCACATCATATTGGACAAGACATACTTCTATCCAGAAGGCGGAGGACAGGAAGCAGACAACGGAACAATAGCCGGGAAAAAGGTAGTGTATGTCGCCAAGTCAGGAAAACATGTCGTGCACAAACTTGAAGACACAAATGGATTGATTGTGGGGCAGGATGTGGAATGCAGGTTAGACGATAAAAGAAGGCTCCAACTCATGCAACACCACAGCGCCACACACCTAGTCAACGCAGCAGCAAGAAAGGTGCTCGGCCCACACATATGGCAGGCTGGAGCCCACAAAAGCGAAAAAACATCAAGGCTAGACATAACCCACTACAAGGGGCTGACAGACAAGCAACTTTGTGAAATAGAAGAATACGCAAACAAACTAGTCGAAGAAGGGCATGACATAATGATTCAATGGATGAAGCGAAACGAAGCAGAAGCACAATATGGGATGGGACTATACCAAGGCGGCGCAGTGCCAGGCACAGAGTTGAGGATAGTGAACGTCGTTGGAGTCGATGTCGAAGCCTGCGGAGGCACACACCTGAAGAACACAAAAGAAGTAGGTAGGATAAAGATGCTGTCAGCCAAAAGAATCCAAGACGGAGTCGTAAGACTGGAGTTCACCTCAGGCAGCGCATCTGAAAAAACGCAAAAAATAGAAGACGAACTCCTAGCCAAAACAATAGCGCTTCTTGGAGCAAAAAAATCAAGCGCCACATTAGGGGAAATATCGCAGGTATTCAGCGTGCAACCTGAGAAGATAACGCAGACCATAGGGCGGTTCCTCAAAGAATATGAGGTAGACACAAAACTAGTTGAAACCCTCGGGCAAACACCTGCTAGGATGCAAAAATCAGAGGACGCCTTTGAAGCCGCGAAAAGCCTCTTCAACGCATGGAAACAAAACAAAAAGGCTGCTGAGTCGCAACAGGAGAAAAATGCAAACAGCCTATACCCGCAACTTACAGCAGAGTTTGAGAAAGAAGACAGCGTGAAACACATGACTGAAAACCTCAACGTCAAGGCAATCACAGACATCGCAGTAAAGGTCGTCGACAAAACAGAAAGACTACTTATAGTCGTCAACATCTCAGGCGAGAAAGTAAATGTCATAGTCTCATCAGGAGGTGTGCAAAACGCAGGAGAAATATGCAGGAGACTCTCCTCACAACTTGGGGGTGGAGGGGGCGGAACCCCAACACTCGGGATGGGTGGTGGAAACTCAAAGGACGCGGAAAAAATCCTTAAAAACTTCAAACCATAATGAAAGAGAAAGTAGTTGATTACATAACGAAGTCAGAAAAAGCTGGTTTGACAGAAAAAGAGATAAGGGAAAAACTCGCAAGCATTGGTTTGACATCTGATGAAATATGCACTGCATATGAAGACATCAAAAGAACAAAAGACAAAAAAGCAATGACCGAAACCCAGGAATACTGCCCAAAGTGCGGACAACAATACACTCCATGGGATACAAGATGCTGGAAATGCGGTTTCGACCGCTCCGGAAAAAAAACCATTACAGAAATACCTATGAAACCAGCAATAGCAGCATTTGCGGCAATAGCCCTGCTAGCATTCGCATTTTATGCAATACAAAATATAAATCTGGCAAATATTGAAGAAAAGATTGTAGAGCATGTAGAAACCAGCAGCAAAATAGTCGACCAAAGAAGGGAAACAACAACAAAGACGCAAGGCAACAAACTGCTCGTAGGAGGCGAACAAGCATCCCCCATCAGGATAGAGATAAACCCGCTTGTGGAACTCGACTACAAAACAAAAAATCAGATATATGAGTTGAGAAAATCATATGTCGAAGAACACAGCTCCTTAATAGACGGGACATATCAACCTTCAGATAATGTGTTTGGCCAGATAGAAGACAGCAAACCATGGTGGGGTATAAGGGGGCAGTTCTGCGATGGAAACGGAGAAAAAAGCATTGACGGACTGTCCGAGGAAAGCAGGTTCATGGCAAACCCCTTTCTACTTCTTGGAGTAGATGAAGGCACAGCATATATAATACACGGACCATGCGAACCAATCTTTCCAATGCCAAAACACATCATATGGGACAAGACAAACTCGAAAGCAGAGGTAACATATGGCTACAGCGAATTCATAAAAGAGAAAAAAACCATGCCCGTCTTCGACATAGACGCCATAAAGTTAGATTTCGTAAGCTACAACGCACGAGACTTCGGATACAACTACATATACGTCAACAGTGAACTCTCATATGGCGTCGAACCAACGGAGAGGGGGCAGACATTCAGCCAAGCAGTCGAGTTGAAAAACTACATCCACACGGGCGGAAGCTGCGGATACCCGGGAGGATGCAACAACGCAAGCCCAGACCAGCC
>JAHIYG010000087.1 GCA_018815265.1 Candidatus Altarchaeota archaeon
AAACTGGCAATCAACGAATTAGATGCTGTGGTGATATCGCATGCTCACCTTGACCACTGCGGATTCGTACCCTACCTTTACAAGTACGGATATGATGGTCCGATATACTGCACTGAACCGACGAGGGATTTGATGTCGCTTCTTGTTTTGGATGCAGTCGAAATAGGGGTTAAGGGACAGAATGAACTGCCCTTTAGCAGCAAGGAAGTCAGGGAGATGATAAAACACACGATACCACTGGAGTACGGTGAAGTCGCAGACATAACCCCCGACATACATTTGACACTTTATAATGCAGGCCATATACTGGGTTCAAGCATATGCCACTTCCACATAGGGGAGGGACTGCACAACCTGGTATATACTGGAGACTTCAAATTCGGAGATACAAGACTGCTTGAGGCTGCAAACTACGAGTTCCCCCGCGCTGAGACACTGATTATGGAGTCAACATACGGCGGGCGATACGATGCGCAGCCTAAACGCAAAGACGCAGAAACCGAACTTTTGAACGCAATAAAGGAGACAATATCGAGAGGCGGGAAAGTATTGATTCCAGTATTTAGCGTTGGCAGAAGCCAGGAGGTAATGATGGTTTTGGAATCCGCATACAGGATGCGAGAGTTGGATGTGCCAGTCTACATAGACGGAATGATATTTGAGGCGACCGCCATACACACATCATATCCAGAGTACCTGAAAAACCACATAAAACACAGGATATTCAACGGCTACAATCCATTCCTAGTCGACGCCTTCCAAAAGGTCGAGGGTAGGAAGCAAAGGCAAGAAATCATTGAAAGCCCAGATGCATGCATAATTATCGCAACATCAGGTATGATGACGGGAGGTCCGTCAGTTGAGTATTTCAGGGCGCTCGCAGAAGACGAGAGGAATATGATATGCTTTGTAGGATACCAGGCTGAGGGCTCCCTTGGCCGCAGAATACAAAACGGTCTGAAGGAGGTAGTCGTAGAGGATGACACAGGCAAGACCAAGGGCATAAAGACCAGGATTGCAGTTCAGACAATAGACGGATTCTCAGGCCACGCAGACAGAAGACAACTTTTAGGCTACAGCAAGAAGATTAACCCGAAACCAAAGAGGGCAATCATAATGCACGGCGAAGCAAGCAAATCAATGAACCTAGCAATGACACTGTATGACATGTTCAAATTCGAAGCCACAGCACCTAAAAACCTAGACAGCATACGATTGCTATAGATAAACAGAATATGACTCCTGTGTAGACAAACCGATTTTTGTGGTATCAGATTATATATTGGGCAGTTAGGTTTTTCCAAACTGCATATCCCCCCGAGTTTAGGTGTAATCCATCCGCCGAATAGTTCTTATAAAGTTTGCTGTCAGACCTGCAAAAAGAGGGGTATAGGTCGATAAAAAATGTTTTATCTCCATCAGCTAGGGATTTAAGTTTGTTGTTTAATGCGATTACTCTTAGGTCGATGACATTTTGCCTTCCAGGAACGCCAATATGCACGGGCAGTACACTTTGGAGGTATACTGTGGTATCTGGAGATTCCGTTTTTATTTTGCCCAACGCTGTTTCATAGTTCGCTAGGACATGGGAGACATTTTTGCCGAGAAGCAGGTCATTAATACCCATCATCAAAAAGATTTTCTTGGGCTTGTAACGCGTAACTGAGTTTAGCCTAGATAGGATATCGTCTGTTGTATCACCGTCGACACCGGCGTTTTTTATGTATGAAACCCCGAAAAGACCATTCCAATCTCCTCCTGCCGTAATACTATCACCCAGAAACACAACCTCGACTGGTTTATCAGAGGATTGTAGCATACTATTTTCTCCAACACTGATTCTCGGATTTATATTGAGGGTTGTGGTCGGACGTGACACAGTAGTAGCCTTTACTGTAGAATAATTGTTCACACATACCACCATCGAAACAACAAACAACAACATAAGCATTATAAACCCGCACTTTTCCATAGCATACCCACATATAGTTAATATAACTGGATTAAATTAATCCCCTGCAGATTGTGGATTCGAACCTTTTTTCAGGTCCCACTGAATAGGTGAACGTATTGTCCAGTTAATTTTATCATTTCCTGGTGAGTCTTGGCTAAGTCAAAACCGTATTTGGCATATTCATCTTGTTTTTCCGGATTTGACATAGCAGAGTAATAGCTTGTTGCAGAGTTTTGTGTTTTTTTATCCATCAAAGGTATGGTTTCCCTCATTTTCTCAATGTTAAATGGCATCCCTGGATGGTGGATGGAGTAGTAGTATGCATATTCTGCTGCATGGGCCATCATCTCGCCAGGGTTTGACAGATATTCTACACCACTCAACTTACTGCGTAGTGGGGCATCCATCTGATTGAATCCTGGGACTTTTATGTCTAGTGCATCCTCCGCATCCTCAAGCGATGAGCCTTTGTGGAAAATATGCGTGGATTCATGGTATAACCTGGCAGATAAACAAGT
>JAHIYG010000088.1 GCA_018815265.1 Candidatus Altarchaeota archaeon
ATCACCCATGTTCTCCCGTCTTTTTCAAAGACCACCGATATGTGTTTGTCCATGTGGCCAGGAGTCTTAATCAATTTAACGCAGGGTATGGGGGCGTCTTCTATGTTGGGAAACATTTCGACTTGATTATTCGGTCCAGGCGCCCAAATAGAGCTTCCAGAATATATCTTTGCCTTGGGAAAGATGAAGTTATTGTATACGTGGTCCAAGTGATAGTGGGTGTTGACTATTATATCTACATCCTCTGGTTTCACCTTAAGTTGAGAGATTTTTTTCAAAACCTTTTTTGAGTAGTCTGGACCGCCTGGGTCAACCACTATGTTATGTCCACAGCAACGTATGAGAACAACGGAACAGCAAATGTTTCTCGACACCTTCACCTTACCGCTGTAGTCATCTGTCCTGCAGCCCTCAACCAATACGTCAACCTTCATTTTATTAGTCTTGATTTGGGAATTAGATTTTTCATTGTGTTTGATTCTACAAGCCCGCATCCAATAATCTTGCCGTTACAGGTTAAAATCACAAAGCCGTCATCGCATTCTGTCTTAAGGTCTTCGCCTTTGAAGTATGAGATTGTGTCTTCGGGGGAGATTGCATGTTTTTTACCTGCGGTTTTGCCAAACAACTGCGCACCCTCTATCGTGAGGGAAAGGTCGGTGTTTGCTATATGCAGACCCTGCCAGACATTTTCCAGGGGGATTACGCCACCGGTGTAGAGGAAAAACCTTTCATCCCGTATGTACAAGACCCCATGTGGCAGGTAGTTTGAACCATAGTAGGAGTTTATTTTAGCAAGCAATTCGTGGGGTTCAACCATTTTTCACCACCTTCGCGAAAAAATGAGAATCCAAACCATCTCGAAAGTCAATCCGTGTGCAGTCTCTTGTCTCTTCAGTCAACCCGCTTTTAAGTTTAATACCTTCTAATCTAGCGCTAACAAGCTTCGCATCTTCCCTTTGGGAAAGCAAAAACGTTACTACCTCCTCATTTTCCTCCAATGTCGTGGTACAAGTTGTATAAACCATAGTTCCGCCCTTTTTCAGGCTGTCGAATGCCGTAAGAGCTAGTTTCTTCTGCAACCCAGAAAGTCCCCTCACCCACCCGAGGTTCCACCGAGACAGTATCTCCCTGCTTTGCCTGAGCGTTCCAACTCCACTGCAGGGAGCGTCAACCAGTATTTTGTCAAATTTCAGTTTAAGATTGCCTATCCTCGCCCCGTCACCCTTCAAAACAGTAGTGTTTGAAACCCCGCATCGTTGGATGTTGTAAACTAGCGACTTCATCCTGGCGGGCACATGCTCGTTCGCTATCAAAGTACCTCTGTTGTTCATTAATTGGGCGAGGTGTGTGGTTTTCCCTCCTGGCGCAGCGCACAAGTCTAGGATGTATTCTCCACAGCCAAGAAGCTGCGGGGCAATCATGGATGAAGCAGACTGTATAAAATAGTGGCCGAGTTGATGCTCTACTGTGTCCAGGTTCTGTTGTGAAACCCATAGTCCTTCAGCGCACCAGGGTATTGGACCGTATTCAATCCCGTATTCTGAAAGAGTTCTTCTGACGTCACGCATAGTGGATTTCAGTGTGTTGACCCTCAAAGACCATCTGGTGGGATACTCTGTGATGTGGTCCTGGAAGACAACATAGTCTACGCCAAAAAGTTTTCTGTGGTAATCCTCAAACTCCTTTGGAAACGCCATATCACATCCTCAACTGCGTTGATATCTCCCCATCAATCCAGCCTGAGCCATTATATGCCCCTGCATTGCGACTTCAACATCTGTCTTTGTCGAAGTCGAGGAAAGAGTCAGTTTTTTATCAAGCGCGTAGAGTTTGAAGAAGTACCTGTGTACTCCAGACGGCGGACATGGCCCACCATATTTTGTCCTTTTGAAACTATTGGTCAAATCCACCCCCGGTGAGGTGTTTTCCGCTATTTCCCTGACGCCAGGGCTTATGTCGACTACCACCCAATGAACCCACGCCCCGGAGGGGACGTCTGGATCGTCGACAATCAATACAAGAGACTGTGTGTCATCTGGAACGTCAGATATGGAAAGTGGAGGACTCATGTCTTTTCCATCGCATGTGTATCTGGACGGGATGACATCGCCTTCTTCGAATATAGAGGTTAGTTTCATTGTGAATGAATGCGAAGGCTCTGGATTGGCAATGCTTTTCTTGGAAGAATTAGAAGCTGAATAGCCTAAACCATTGCTTACGCACCCACATATTAAGAGAGCAGGTAAAAGAAGTGTTAGAAAACGTTGCATATACTATTATTTTGTTTTTTTGTATATTAGGGCTTTGCTTTTATCAGGTTTACCTATAATTGATATATTACATATGGACTCCCTTGGAAAACTCGTGAAAAGAATAGAGAAAATAGAGGAGAGAAACAAGAGGGTTGAGTCAGACAAGGCATGGGAGACCAGCTGGACAAGAAGATTCTTCCTCTTGATTTTCACGTTTGCATCAATCGGCGCATACTTAAACGCTATAGGGGTCAAAGACCCATGGCTGAATGCAGCAGTCCCAACTATTGCTTTCATGCTTTCCACACTCACGCTACCTTCAATAAAAGATATTTGGAGCAAGACAAAATGAGATACGTTGTTTTTTTTATGGTGATTTTGCTTTTCTCAGGATGCACCAAGACACGGAAGGAATATGTCCTGCCTGAAGTCCCAGTGACCAAGCCGACAACTTCAACTTCGACGACAGAGGCCAAACCCCAGACTACAACCACATGGAGATTTTATAGGTATACTACAACCACTTCAATACCCTCCACAACAACCATGCCATCTGACATAACGACACCAAGCACTACAACGACCACACTAAACCAATTTCAGAAATTATTTAGCAAAAATGCCGAAAGACTGCAGGAGCTTGAGCCGACAACCACCACCTCATCTACGATACTCACGACGACAACGACGACAAC
>JAHIYG010000089.1 GCA_018815265.1 Candidatus Altarchaeota archaeon
GACTGCGGGGCATGCTCTTACATACAATATGTGGAGGGTAACTCTGTATTGGATTTGAAGCCTCAAAGCATATGGTTAGGTTTAACGACATTTTTCAAACTCAAAAAATGAATGACTTGTGTGGGATTGAATTAAAGGACTTTGAAGTCACATCTGGGAATAAGAACATATCTTTCGAAAAGGATTTGGCTGGATTGTGCCCCGCCCTTTTCCACACTGTCCTTCCCTACATCTTCAGTTTTCAGAATGGCTCTTGGTTTAGTTGGGAGCAGGACAAGGACTCGGTTACTGCGATGTGTCCCATGGGATATGTTGGGGTGGAAGTCAGGAGGAAGGGAAAAAATCAGGCTGTTGTTAGGGTGACTGAGTCTGGTCTAGGGTGTCCAAGGCACAAACTTGGTCAGGAATACGCCACCAAAGTCACTTCAAAGACTATTTTATTGTTTGATCAAATCTTCCCATATCTAATGTATGTTAAGAATAGGAGAAGGCAGGTCGAATTTTTCCATGACAGCTACTGGAAAATTAGCTTAAAAAAATCCAAGTCGTCTAAGGCGGTTGGCTCATGTTTTTTGGAGGGTGAAGTATCAAAGAGGCTTTCGTCGGTTGAGGTTACGGGAATGTTGAGGGGTTGTGCCTACCATAGGGGTAAGGCGAAATACGATTTTGACAGGGTTTCCCCAAAAGGTTTTTGCCTTTTCGCATATCACCTTATCTATCCACCTGCTCTTTCGAGGCTCTACAGTGGCGTATGTGACGATGAAGTGAGGGTGCGTTGTCCTGGCACCAAAAACTACATTGTCATGAAAATTATTCGTAGGCCCAAACCTTTCAGGGTTTTGTATGTCTTTTTGGAGTGGTTTTTTAGGCGTGTTAACTTCTGTCAGGACATCACGTTTGACAGGGTTTTTGTAGAGGTTTCTGAGGTTAAAGGATGTCCCGCCAATGTAGCGGAAGGGTTTTCCTTTGAGTTCGGAGTAAAGGGTTTGCTTTGTCCGGCCTCTTTTGATAATTTATTTTCGCAGATTGTCAATTCAGATAGGGAGGGTGTTTTTCAATGTCCCGCAGCTCCGTGCAGGATTAAATTCGGCTTGGGTTTAAAATGAAGGGCAAGGTTTTGGTTACAGGGGCTAGTGGTTTTGCTGGAAGTCATCTTGCTAAATTGTTGGTTTCCAAAGGCTATGATGTTAGGGTTTTGGTGAGGAAAACAAGCTCTCTCGACTACATCCGGGATTTCCTGGACAAGGTTGAGGTGGTTCATGGTGACATAACGTCGGAGTCTGATTTGGCAGACGCTATTGAAGGCTGTGATATTGTCTGCCACGTTGCAGGTGCGTTGGGTCATGGTGTTTCCAGAGAACTTTTATGGGCTACTAATTCCATGGCTGTAGGATTGGTTGCTAAGGTTTGCCTGTCAAAAAATGTGAAACATCTTGTGCATTGCAGCACAGCATATGTTTTGGGTTTGCCATCTGCGAGATTTGCTTTGGAGGATTCTGTGGCGAAACCTGAGACTGAATACGAATTAAGCAAAGCCGATGGGGAGAAGAAAGTTTTGGAATATGCTAATAAGGGTTTGAATGTAACTGTTTTGAGGCCGCCTCCAATAGTGGGTCCGGGGGATACAAAGAACCTCTTAAAGCTTTTTAAAATGGCATCTAAAGGGGTTTTTCCGCTTGTTGGCTCAGGTGATAACCTGTTTCAGGTCGTGTATGTGGAAAATCTCTCACATGCTTTCGAGTTTGTTTTAGGCAATGAACAAGCATATGGGCGGGTTTTTCATGTTGCCGATGAAGCGACTTCCCTTAAGTGTTTTGTCGAGATGTTATCTAATGCATTGGGGAAAAAGGTTTATTTCATATGTTTCCCTGTTTTTTTGATGGCATGCGTAGCTGAAATTTCAGAACTCATTTCACGTTTTGGTTTTTCTTTGCCCATGACTAAGTCTAGGTTGAGGATGATGACAAAGGACTATTCCTACTCAACGGAGGCGCTTAAGGGGTTAAGTTGGAGTTCTAAAAAGGGTTTGCAGGAGGGCTTGGTTGAGACTGTAAAATGGTATCAAAACAAGGGTCTAATATGAGTAACGACAGGGCTTTACTGGATTTGTCCATTGTAATTCCCTCCTACAATGAGCGGAATAGGATATTCAAGACCCTTGATGCATATACCTCATTTTTTGACACTAAAAAAATTAGATATGAGATAATAGTTGCTGACATCTCAACTGATGGTTCAAAGGAGCTGATTAGGAAATACCAGAAAAAACATAAAAACGTGGTGGTGTTGGATATTAAACAGAGGGGGAAAGGCCTCGCAGTCTTTGAGGGTTTTAAGATTTCAAAGGGGAAGCTATTGTCCTTCACTGATGCTGACAATGCAACTCCTCCACCAGAATTTTTCAAGCTTTATGGGGAGTTGGAGGGTTTTGACGCAGCTATCGGCTCCCGGGGTATGAGGCGTTCTAAGGTAGTAAATTATCATCAGTCCTTTTTCAGGCGGTTGGGAAGTTTTGTCTTGGGTGTTGTATTCGTTTACTTTATCTTTGGTTTACATATTCACGACACTCAGTGCGGTGCGAAGATTTTCAGGAGGGAGAAGATTTTAAAGGTTTTGCCGAAGATGCGAATTACCAACTCCATCTTTGACATAGAGCTGCTGTGGAGGTTTAGCAAGATAGGGAAAATAAACGAGGTTCCGATAAAATGGGTGGATGACAATTTCAGTCATTTCCGCTGGAGTGAGACTATTTCAGAGTTCTTCTGGCTTTTGAGGGTTAGGTTTGGGTTGTAATGGATCAAAGGGATGTGGAGGCAGGGATAGGAAGAGAGTATTTCACAAACCGTTTCCAGCTTGACATACTTAAGGCGCTTCTTTCAAGGACGAAACTGCGTGAAACCGCTAGTATCCTATCCATCGGCTGCGGCGAAGGCAATGAGCTTGAGGTTTTGAAGAGGTATGGCGTTGTCGACGTCTTGGACATTGACGGTGAGGCCATAGAGTCCATACCAAAAGGCGATTACTGTAGGTGTATAGTCGGTGACATATGCGATTTTAAGTCTGTGGACAAATACGACCTAATTGTCGGTTTGGAAGTTTTGGAGCATATTGTAGCTGATGCCAAAGCTGTTGAGTGCATCGCAGACTGCATGAAGCCTGGGGGGTTTTTTGTCTTTTCGGTTCCAGCACACCAGTTCCTCTTCAGCAGTCATGACCGTTTCCTAAATCATGTGAGGCGCTATAGCAGTAAAGGTTTAAAATCTCTGCTTTCTGGGAGGTTTACTGTAGCTTTTCTGTCTTTCAGGTATTTTTTCCTTTTTTTGCCTGTTTTCTTGAGCAAGCTCGTAAACAGGGACAGGGACGCAGGTGTTGAGGCTCCGAAACTTCCTGGTTTTTTGAATGAGTTCTTGTATCTCTTGTGTCGTTTTGAGGCTTACCTATTTGGTCTTGGGATTTCCTTGCCCCTTGGCATTTCTCTGGTGGGTATCGCAAAGAGGAGGACATGATGAACAAGTTTTTTTTGATATTGTTTTTATTTGTTTTCATGGCGTTGTTCAACATACAGTACCTCTTTTATTGTGTGTTGTGTACTCTATTGTTTTTTTTTCTTGGATTCGGCTTTACTGCGGTTCTTTTGCCAGATTTAAAGCGAGAGTATACCTTGTTTCTTTCACCTTTTTTCGGTTTCTCATATCTGGTGGCTTCTCTTTGGTTTCTCTATAACCTTGATATTGGAGGAACTGATGTTTATTGGTGGTGGCTTATGCTACCTCCATTTTTTGCATTGTTTTTTAAGCCTTCCTTTCTGAGGGATTTTTGGAGTGGGTGGTCATGTTCTTTTTATCCTTTTTTGGCTTTGTTGATTGCGTTTTTTTCCCTCTCTATCCCTCTTTTGAGCATTGACGTCCTTGCTGCTAGGGTTTTGGGAAACAATGACGTCATTGGCTATTGTATTTTCTCACGGACTTTGAAGGAGATGTCTCCCTCTGGTTTGGTGGGTTTTGCCGCTTCTCAAGGCACCTATCAAGTCATGGATACGGTGTTTGGGGCTTATTCAGGTCTTTCCTTTTTCAGCTCAGTAGTTGGCATTGGCCCTCACGAGGTCGAGGGGGTTTTGATTGTGGTTTTTTTAGTCCTACAAATTCCGTTGGTTTTTGTTTTTGCTAGGGATTATTTTAAATATTCTGAGTTCGCATCCTTTGGGGTTTCTGTGGCGTTTGGTTTGAATTCTGTGGTGTTTTACACTATCTACCAATATTATCTTTCGCAGGTTATTTCGATGGGTTTGTGTCTTTGTATCTTACTCCTTTGTTTTCTTCTTTTTTCAGGTTTTGGCGGTTTTTGGAGGTTGATTTTGGTTTTTGGGGTTTTGAATTTTGGTTTTTCCCTCACGTATCCTCATATGTTGCCTTTGGTTTATCTTGTTGTCTTTTTTTATATTTCTTTGAGGGTTTTGTTTTTGAGGTCTTTTTCTGGCGTCTATTTGTGGTTTCGTGTTTTGATTGGGGGCTTCATACTTAGCCTGTTTTTTTCCCCATATAGAGCTGTTAAAATGTTTGAGAATCTATTTCTTATGGGGTCTGTGAAGGCTGGTTGGTTTATCCCAATCCTTGACCCCAAGCAGATTTTTGGGGTAGACATGTTTTATCACCTTTATGTTTCTCACTTTGATGCGTTGTCTTTTTTGGTTGTGGCTTTTGTCTTGGCTGGCATAATAAAGCTTTATAAAACTGAGAGAGATGTTTTCCTGGTTTGTGCGGCTTTTTTTGTTTCTTTGGTTGTGGGTTATCTTTATTTGTGCGTCTTAAACGACGGAGTATCAGATGTTGCAGGGGAGGGTTGGGGGGGCTACAAACACTATAAGTTTCTGTCCTTTTTCATCGCCCCTGTCCTAATATCGTCTCTTGTATTTTTTCGGAGTGTAAGGTGGGGTTTCTCTTATACCTGGGACGGTTTTTCGAATATATTATTTCTTGTTTACCTGTTTCTTGTTTCTTCCATAGCTTATTCCATGGTTTCACACATTGGAGACCACAGCATTTATGTGTCTGAAGCTGTTTCAGAGCTTTCTAGGGTCGAGTCTTTAGATGGGGTTGACTCCATCAACATCCTTCCCTCCCCAGGAGGTAGTTATTGGGAGAATATGTGGGAGCACTATTTCCTATTGAGGAAAAACCTTTACACTACCCAGGACACTTATTTTCCTGGGGTGGAGGGGTTTGGTGAATGGTTTCTACTTAGGAATATGTCTGAGTCAAGCCATTCTTTTGGTGTTGTTGATGGTCGCCTGTATGTGACGGATAATATTGTCTCCTATGATTTTCCGGTATCTGAATTTATTGAGGTCAATAGCGTCTATTCTCTTGTTAAGACTGACTCGTGGATTCTAGACTCATTTGGGAGTGGCTGGTCTGCTCCTGAAGAAAATCACAGGTGGATGGAGTCGAATGTTTCAGTGATATATGTATCCTCTGAAAGGGCTAGGAGTGTTAATGTAACTATGGAGCAGCAGCCTCTTAACCCAGATAATGCCCTA
>JAHIYG010000090.1 GCA_018815265.1 Candidatus Altarchaeota archaeon
CAAAAAGCAGAAATGCTATGGCATATATGGTGGGGAACTGAAAGACTAGAACTGAAAATAATATGCCTGTTTTCATGAGCATTCTATTCTTGAAAAACCACACTATACGGTCTTTGAACAGGCTTTTGTCTGCCCAGTCATTACCGTATTCATCAAAGAAGGCGAGTACAGACAGAAACACCACAGCAGTTAGGTGTATGTTCAGATTCCATGTTAGAATTATCGACAGCGCCACAGTCAAGGCCCCAGCCTTAAAAGCTCGTGTGTCTATTTTTCTGGAGAATAGAGAACCCATTATCACTGCCAAAAAAATTGCTGCTGAATAACTGTCTGATGTAATCCGGTAACCCATGAGGGCTCCTGATAAAACACCCAAAACCAATGCCTTTTTCTTATTTAGCCTCTCCCAGTCCAAGAACTTCAGGGAGAAACCTAAGACAAAGTATGATGTGGATAAGATTATATGCTCTAAGTTCATTGCGAGATAATCACTGCGAGTTAGCTGTTTAACATATCTGTTTCATACTTCTTAAATCTGGTTTCTTTTCCAAGAACCTGTGACACCATACCTGAAAGCAATCCTCTAAACACAGTGTATCTGCATTTGTCTGAGTACTGTGTCCATGGGAAAAAATTAGAATCCACTTTGTAGCCGTCGTCGATGTCCAAGATTATCAAATCACCCCACCCAAGAGCCGATAAATAATCCATAATAAACTGTAATGTTGGTGAGCTGGCGTTTGCCATTATCTCCTTGCCCTGGTTGAATGCGACTTCAAACAAAATATCCTCTCCACCACTCAGTTTACTGCATTCCGCCTCTAGTATGTAAAGGATGTGGGCGTCAATCTCGAAATGTCGTATTTCACCCAATAGCACCTTACCATTATCATAGTTCACGACCTGCGCCTGAATCATCTCATCCAAAGTCAGTTTGGTGTATTCTGTAGGCCTGACTTTGTTGAACTCCGCATACATCTCAGTGTATTTAATATCTGGGAGGTCCTGGACATTGTATGGTATCTGCTCCTTGAACTGGGATGCTGGCTGAGCAATAAGCGCGCATTTCTTGTCTCCCCTGCCCTGGCATGTTGTCTGGGTTGCCTCTATTGTTTTATCCTCCACAAGCCATGACCAAATCCCTGCTATGCCTCCCTCAGTGATTATATGCCCTTTTCCGTTTTTCTCGCAGACGACGAAATTCTTGAATGTAGCGTCAAAAACCTTATTCTCAATGTCCAAATCCAGCGAAACGTCTGAGGCGTAGGTGCCGCCCACATATTCCAAAAGAATCCATGCGAAGTTGTTGAAATCCTTATCGCTAGTCTTTGATTTCTGGGTGAAATTAGCCATGCTGGAGTAGACATAACCTCCCTTTTTACCTGCGGAATAAAGCGCCGTCCTCCCATCCACCCCGAATTTCTCGACAAAGGCATTCTCCAACTGTATGAAGAATCGCTCTGGCAAAAACAGGTTCCTCAACATAAGCTCTATCTGATCCCCAGACATCTTATCGATGATGAAACCAGGAGTCCTGATGTTTTCAACGTCACTCATCAGAAATCCGATATATATCTTAGAAAGCGCCTCCCGCAGTCTGTTCGTGAATTTCATCATGCGCAGCTAGAAATCATTTAATGAATGATGACCTATTGCTTAAATCTCACACAAACATAAGCCCTACAGTCGCGAATGTCGCCATAACTATGTCTTCTCCCTCTACAATGACGTCGCATAGGTATCTGAGATCCTTTTTCCCGAATTGGGATAGATACCAGTGGGTGTATAGTGTTATGAGGTTTATGAACAAGGCAATCTTAGGCAAGAAACCGAGGACAGTCACTAAAAATATCAAAACCCCAAAGACGATATTCAACTGCATTAAATGTTTTCTTGTACTGTCCAAGCCGAACCTTACTGGTAGGGTCCTTATGTTTTTCCTCTTGTCTCCCTCTGTATCTCTCATGTCAAAGACGATAGTGTTCAAAAACACCTTCACAAGGAGGAACAGGGAGACAATACCGACTTTCACGTCAAATGCAATGCCTGAATAGGTTATGCACAAGCCTACCAACGTTACCGTCCAGAATACTGCAATAAAAAAGTTCTTGAAGAGAAAAACCTCTTTGAGCCTCCCATACTTTCTCGTTATCTTTTTAGGTATCCAATCAGTACCGTAGAGCAAACCAGATATAAACGGGAAGGAACCGATAAGCATGGCTGAAATACCCACATGTGACAGGAGATAAAGTGCAAAGGCATAGGATAAAATACCGCTTGCCAAAAGGAAAGGCTTATGTTTCTTTATGAAGAAAGCCCGTTCGATATGGTTTATGAAGTCCTCATGAAACCCTGTGACTCTGTCGAAGACATAGACCGCATATGATATCAATCCAAAGACCAGAATCAAACCCCCTGAAAGAGGAATACCCAATAAAAGCATGGTCACATACATCAGTGAACAGGCGACTAACCCAAGATATAGGGAGCTGTGGATTACAATGCTTGCAAGTTTCCCAACGACGTTTAACTTTTTCTGCAGGGATTTCTTCGTAAATGATGTCAGAGAATCAAACTCAAGCTCTAACTCTTTCACTAAATCATCCAATATGAGAGCCTTAGGCGGGGTATAATCTATATCCATCCTTCCCCTCCACCACTACCTGTGGGGCCTAAGCTAAAGGCAGCAGCTAATATATTCTGCGGATTATATATGCTCTCTGGGCAAGGCATTTTACCTTCTTAAATTTTCTAACTCAGCCTCCCTACCCATTAAATATGGTGCATTACAGGTAAATAAAG
>JAHIYG010000091.1 GCA_018815265.1 Candidatus Altarchaeota archaeon
AATAGTGCCTCAAGAGGATATGCCTTTTACAAAGGATGGCATAGTTCCAGACATAATCATGAATCCGCACGCGATACCCTCTAGAATGACGGTGGGCCACGTGCTTGAGATGATAGGTGGTAAGGTCGGTTCAATGGAGGGTCGTCTTGTAAACTCCACAGCATTCTCAAATGAAGAGGAAGATGACCTAAGGAACACGCTTGAAAAGTATGGATTCAAGAGGAGTGGGAAGGAAGTACTCTACAACGGCAAAACAGGGGAGCGTTTTGAAGTTGAAATATTCATTGGCATAGCATACTATCAGAAACTACATCACATGGTGGCAAACAAGGTGCATGCAAGAAGCAGGGGCCCAGTCCAAATGCTTACAAGACAACCGACAGAAGGACGTGCAAGAGAGGGAGGACTAAGGTTCGGTGAGATGGAGCGTGACTGCCTTATCGGTCACGGTGCATCGATGATGTTGAAGGACAGGCTCTTGGACGAGTCAGACAAGGTTGTGGTGCCGATATGCAGCAAATGCGGGATGGTCGCAGTAAACGACGTCGACAGAAGGCAAATATATTGTCCATTATGCGGTGACGTGCCGACATATCCTGTAGAGATGGCATATGCATTCAAACTACTAATAAATGAACTTATGGGGATGTGTGTATTCCCAAAGCTTAAACTGAGTGATAAAGCATGATAGTCCGCAAAAAAATAAACCACATAGAGTTTGGGGTGCTCTCCTCAAAGATGATACAGAAGATGAGCGCTGCCAGAATCTACACTCCAAACACATACGACGACGATGGATACCCTGTGGAGGGAGGGCTTATGGACTCACGTTTGGGAGTCATAGACCCCGGCATACGCTGCAAAACTTGCGGTGGCCGCCTAGGAGAGTGTCAAGGACACTTTGGTCACATACAACTCACAAGGCCAGTTATCCACGTCGGATATGCAAAGGAAATATACAACATGCTCAGGGCAACATGCAAAAACTGCGGCCGCCTATTATTGACACAGGAGGACATAGGCAAAATAAGGGATAAGGCATCTAATTCTCATCCGGGAGTTGATGAACTATGGATTCGTTCGATAAAAGTTACAAACAACGAAGACAAATGCCCCCATTGTGAGGAAACACAGACAAAAATAAAGTTTGTGAGGCCATACAGTTACTATGAAGATGAGGATAACCTCCTGGTTACGGATATCAGGGAGCGATTCGAGAAAGTGACAGATGATGACCTCGCTATACTTGACATGAAAATCCGCCCTGAATGGTTGATTCTCACGGCGATACCTGTTCTTCCTATAACTGCTCGGCCGTCCATTACCTTGGAGTCTGCAGACAGGAGCGAAGATGACCTCACGCACAAACTCGTCGACATACTGCGCATAAACCAGCGGCTTGAAGAAAATATAAACTCCGGGGCGCCGCAGCTAATCATAGAAGACCTATGGGACCTCTTACAGTACCACGTCGCAACATACTTCGACAATGGAATAACAGGGATACCGCCCGCGAGACACAGATCTGGGAGGCCTCTTAAGACCATAGCTCAGAGGCTAAAGAGCAAGGAAGGGCGTTTCAGAAACAATCTCTCAGGTAAGCGGGTTAATTTTTCAGCCCGTACTGTGGTGTCCCCCGACCCAAACATTTCAATAGATGAAGTTGGTGTTCCACCTTATGTGGCGATGGAGTTGACGACTCCTGAGGAGGTAAACGAGAGAAATATTGAACGTCTCAGAGAGATGATATTAAACGGTAGTGAATTCTACCCTGGTGCTCACAACGTAATCTCTGGCGGAAGGAGAAAGAGGGTTCTCCCAGATACTAAGGAGACAGTTGCTGAAATGTTAGCTACAGGCGACATCGTAGAGAGGATGCTCATAGACGGTGACGTAGTCCTATTCAACCGGCAGCCTTCACTGCATCGGCAGTCAATGATGTGCCACCGCGTTAAGGTGCTGCCATACAACACATTCAGGCTGAACACTGCTGTCTGTGCACCATACAACGCAGACTTCGACGGCGACGAAATGAATCTACATGCACCTCAGAGCGAGGAGGCGGTCGCTGAAGCAGAGCTTTTGATGAAGGTTTCTGAAAACATAATAAGTCCAAGATACGGTGGTCCGATAATAGGAGGACGCCATGACCACGTCACAGGCGCGTATATTCTCACTCGCGAGGGGGTTGAGTTCTCAAGGCCTCAAGCGTTGGATATAACGAAAAACATAGTCAAACTTCCTGAAGGCAAAAAGTTCACTGGCAAGGATATTTTCTCGCTTCTTCTTCCGCAGGACCTCGACTTCGAATACAAGAACAAAATGGGTAAGAAGGCGTCTGCAGATGATAAGAGGGCTCAGCAAGAGGGTCATGTGAAGATTGTCAAGGGCCGGATTCTTTCCGGGGCGATAGATGCTGAGGGTATGGCTGGAGCGCTACTGAATGAAATTGCAATCAGGTACGGCAATGAGAGAGCAAAAGAATACATTGACAATTCTACAAGGCTTTCAATCAACTCCTTGATGAAATTCGGATTCAGCGTTGGTATCGACGAGCAGGATATGCCGGATGACGGAAAAAAAGAGCTTTCAACCCTCCTTAAATCGGTCGAAGTCAGAGTGAATGACCTGATTAAATTGCATGAACAGGGGGAATTAAAGATAATACCTGGTAAATCGAGTTCAGAATCCCTTGAAGACTACATAATGATGGAATTGGGCAAATCAAGGACCGATGCCGGGAAAATAGCTGAAAGATACGCGAAAAACAACAGTGCCGTGCTTATGGCTAAAACAGGTGCTAGAGGTAGTTTATTGAATCTGACTCAGATGGCTGGTTGCGTCGGGCAGCAGGCAGTTAGAGGAGAGAGAATCAAGAGAGGATATTATGACCGGACTCTTTCACATTTCAAGAAGAATGATTTAAGCTCTGAAGCAGAGGGTTTTGTGAGATCAAACTTCAAGAGGGGTTTGAGACCGACTGAATACTTCTTCCACAGTATGGGCGGCCGTGAAGGACTGGTCGACACAGCTATTAGAACAGGTCGGTCAGGTTACATGCAGAGAAGATTAATCAACGCACTCCAAGACTTGGTAGTGTTCCCTGACCGGACAGTCAGGGGAGATGGGGGTGCAATAATACAGTTCATCTACGGCGAAGATGGAATTGACCCGTCTAAGAGGGGTCACGTTAAAAAGTACCTAAAATGAAAGAGGAAATACCACTTGCGATACAGGAGAAGTTAGAGAGATTAAGTGCTGAGGAAAAGAAGCAATTCCTTAAAGCATATGATATTGCTCTTATCACACCTGGTGAGGCGGTAGGTACTGTTGCTGCCCAGTCCATAGGGGAGCCAGGAACTCAGATGACTTTGAGGACATTCCACTATGCGGGGGTCGTTGAACTTTCAGTTCCATTGGGTCTTCCGAGAATCATTGAAATCATAGATGCTAAAAGAACTCCAAAAAATGCCATAACAATGGTTTATCTCACAGATCCGCACAATAAAACCAAAAAATCAGCGGATGAGATAGCAATCCAGTTAAGGGAAGTCATGCTCAAAGACGTTGCTGAAGTTAGGGTGGACTTGCCAAGAAACAGGATTCGGGTGAAGACTGATGACTCTGATGCAGTCGAATACATAAACTCATTCGAGGGTGTCACACACCGTGGCAATGAATATATCATCTCTTCGGAGACGCCTGCTGAGGTCCAGAGGAACAAGAACAAACTCATGAGGAAGAAGCTCCGTGGGGTGAAGGACATAAAAAGAGCATTCATCAGAAAGAAGGATGAAGAGTATATGATATACGCTGAGGGTTCTAATCTGAGGGGATTGATGGAAGTTGAAGGCATAGATCATTCTCGCATCATGACCAATGACATATACCAAATCGGTGAGACACTCGGCATCGAAGCAGCTAGGAACGCCATAATCAATGAGATGATTGCGGTCTTGGAGGATCAGGATTTGAATGTTGACATACGTCACATAATGCTTGTTGCAGACCAGCAGACTTACACTGGGAGGATACAGGCTGTTGGTCGTCAGGGTATTTCAGGAAACAAGGGTTCGGTACTTGCGAGGGCTGCGTTCGAGGAGACTGAGAAACACATACTTAATGCGGCTTTAAAGAGCGAAGTCGACCCGTTAGAGGGCGTGGCTGAAAACATCATTATAGGGCAGCCTGTGCCTGTGGGGACTGGAGTCGTTGAATTGGCTGTTAAAGCGGATATAATACCTAACACAAAGTTAAAGATTAAAAAAACAGATGAAACAGAAGGTGATGAGTAATGGTTGATTTGAAAAAACTAAAGAATGCAGTCGAGACTGGCAGAGTGGAGTTGGGATATAACAAGACTGTAAAGTCCGTCCTCATGTCAACACCTAAGGCAGTCGTTTTGTCCGGCGACATACCCAAGGATATGAGGCAGTCGATTGAATACTACTGCTGGCTTGTGTCTGTCCCCCTGATTGTCGCCAAGGAAAATGGTTTAGATTTGGGCTCAAGTTTGGGGAGAAGTCATACGATAACTTCTCTTTCAATACTTGACGAGGGCGACTCAAGCATTGTTGAGGCCCAATGAAGGTGGCCAAACTAAGGTACTCTACAGACGATCTGAAGCACATAGCATTTTTTGAATCAAACACTAAAGCCAAGGTTATCGACTTCCTGCGGCAAAATGATACATTGTGTTTTGTCATAGCCAAGGGAGACATGGGTTTAGCGATTGGTAAAGCAGGGGCTAAAATAGACAAAATCAGGAAGTCCCTCAGTAAACAAGTTATTGTGTTCGAATTCGACGACGTCCCTGAGAACTTCATCAAGAACATGCTGCATCCAATTGAAGTCTACGCAATCGAAGTAGCGAACACATCAGATGAAAAGACAGCGTTGGTTCAGCTCTCAATTGAAGACCGTTCAAGAGCAGTTGGCCAGGGCGGGTCAAGACTCAAAATAATGAAACAACTAGCCAAAAGACATCACAACGTAGATGATATCAGAATAAAGGCGATCTAGTTTCCATAAACTAAAACCGTGCTATTTTTATATCACCTCTTCCTATTTGTTGTACTTCATTTTGGTTGGTTAATTGCCGGCGGGGCCTGGTATGTCCGGTCTGCAACACTACCTGCCAGTTAGAAAATTCTGATTTAGTCTTTTGTAAAAATGGGCAAGGGCGAATTTGCAGCTAAGAAGCTGCAGGATACGAGGAAGAAGTTCCGGTGGAGCAAGGCAGACTATTCACGGAGGGTCAGGAAACTTAAGGAGCGGCACGACCCGTTGGAGGGTGCTCCTCAGGGTAAAGGTATTGTTTTGGAGAAGGTTGGTATCGAGGCGAAACAACCCAACTCCGCAATCAGGAAATGCGTGAGGGTTCAGCTAATCAAAAACGGCAGGCAGGTCACGGCATTTTGTCCTAAAAACAGAGCAGTTACATTCATTGAAGAACACGACCAAGTCATGATTGAGGGGCTTGGAGGCAGGAAAGGCCGTTCCATGGGTGACCTGTCTGGTGTCAGATACAAAGTCATTAAGGTAAACGACATCTCCTTGAACGAGCTTGTTAGGGGCCGCAAGGAGAAGCCGCAGAGGTAAAAAATGAGGCATGACCCGTTAAACGACGCGATTTCAACGATTAAGAATGCTGAAAGAACAGGCAAGAGTGAATGCACTGTAAAGCCCAAGTCCAAAATGCTGTTGTCATTGCTTTCCATCCTCCAGCAGAGAGGGTATGTCGGGGAATATGAGGTTGTTGAAGACAATCGTGGTGGCAGAATAAATGTCAAGTTGGTTAGGAGGATAAACGACTGCGGAATAATCAAGCCGAGATATCCAGTCAAACATAAGGATTTCGACTCTTGGGAACAGAGATACCTGCCCTCCCAGGGCTTTGGAGTGCTTGTAATATCTACTTCAAAGGGCGTCATGAGCCATGAGGAGGCCAAATCAAAAGGTCTTGGCGGGAAACTGATAGCATATGCATATTAAACCATAAAGATGGAAGATAAGAAACACAGTAGTGAAATAGAGGTTGACCTCATAGAAGGGGCTGAAGTAGAGGTTAAAGGCCGGACAATAGATGTTAAAGGGCCGAAGGGTGGGTTGTCCTGGAAGTTCAAGGAGGATTTCATCCAACTTGAGAAAAAAGACGGGAAAGTCATGATTTCTGCAAGGAGCAAGAGATATCCTCTTAGAAAGCAGATGGCTATAATGGGGGCTATTGCAGGCCACATCAAGAACATGATGGCTGGAGTAACAGAAGGTTTCACATATAAGTTGAGGATAGTGTACTCTCATTTTCCCATGAAGGTTCAAGTAAAGGGGACTGATGTTACAATCGACAATTTTTTGGGGGAAAAATATCCTCGAAAGGCAAAAATATTCGAGGGTGTGAAGGTTGACGTCAAGGGGTCTGATGTCACGGTGTCTGGTATAGACAAGGAGAAGGTCGGACAGACTGCGGCAAACATCGAGCAGGATGCGATTGTGAGAAAACTTGACAAGCGTGTGTTCCAAGATGGGATATACATAATCGAAAAACACGGTAAATTAATAATCTAAAAAATGACAGGGGAAAAGACAAAGTCTTCGGATGCCAAGACGGCAGAAAAAAAGGCTAAACCAAAAAAGCCACATGTGTCAAAAGTCAAAAAAGACGTGGTGGATAGAAAAGAGACAGTCCCGAAAAAGGAGGAGCCTGCGGAAAAGACAGATGCTGTCGCAGTCCAAGAGGGGGTGGAAACCCAACCTGAAACAGCTAAGGTAGATCCTGTTGCGGTGCAGGAGCCGGAAACCAAACCTGCTGAAGTTAAACCCAAGAAGAAGCCGAAGGAGAAGAAGCAGTATCCTATTGTTAAAATAACTAATGTCGCAGACAAATCCAATGAGGTCAAGAAAGACAAGAAGCCCAAATTCCTGAGGCAGGAGTTCGGACGGCCTAAGAAGACTAAGCTGGAGGAGAAGTGGAGGAGGCCCCGGGGTATTGACAGCAAGAAATTAGAGAAGAAAAGAGGTAAAGGCTGTCTGCCATCCATTGGGTATAAAAAGCCGCTGAGTCAGTCTCAGCTTCATATTGGCTACCGGGCAGTCAGAGTATTTAATGCGTCTGAGCTACAAAAAATCAACCCTTCAACAGAGGCTGCAGTCATTGCTTCGCCTGTCGGGAGAAAGAAGAGGAATGAAATAATAGCGGCAGCAAACAAGGCAAAGATTGTGGTTCTTAATCCAAGGAGGGGTGAAATATGAATCTATCAAGCCAGAAGAAGATAGCAGCCAAGATACTGAAGGTTGGTAAAACCCGGGTCAGATTCAATCCTGAAAAACTATCAGATGTTTCAGGGGCACTGACGAGAGATGATGTTCGTTCGTTGATTAATTCCAATGCAGTCCTTAGAAAGCCTGCTAAGGGCAATTCTAGGGGCAGGTTCAGGGCTAAAAAGAAGGCTAAAGAAAAGGGCAGACGCAAAGGTTCAGGCCGTAGAGAAGGTACTTCATCTGCAAGGGCTCCGAAGAAGAGGAGATGGATTACGAAAATCAGGGCCCTAAGGGATGAGTTGAAAAATATGAGGGAAAAAGGCGAAATAACAGCATCAGATTATAGGAGGCTTTACATCCAGGCTAAAGGGAACCTGTTCCAAAGCAGGAGGCACCTCCACGAGCACATAAAGAGGGTGAAGGAGTAAAATGGCGACTGGAACAACATACAGTGTAAAATTCAGGAGGAAGAGGCAGCAGAAGACGAATTATAAGAGAAGGCTAAATCTCCTAAAATCCGGGAAGATTAGATTTGTTGTTAGGGTCTCGAACAAAAACATTATTGCACAGCTTGTTGAATATTCTGAAGAAGGTGACAGGATAATGTCTCATGTGAACTCCCAGGTTCTGAAGACAATGGGGTGGGGATACAGTACCTCAAACACTTCAGCAGCGTATTTGACTGGTATTTTATGTGGTGTAAAAGGTAAAGAGAAAGGCGTTTCAGAGGCAATATTGGACATTGGCAGGCACCCGCACGTTAAAGGATCTAAAATTTATGGTTGTTTGAAGGGATTGATTGATTCTGGCATTGCAATAGATTGCGATGAGGAAATACTCCCTGATGGTGACCGGATAAATGGAAAAACAATAGCCTCTTATTTCGAGAAATCAAAGGATATAGAGGGTCAATTCATCAAATTAAAGGAGCAGATACTAGCGCTCAATAAGTAAAATGGCAAAAGAGGATAAACCCACGCAAGAGAAGTCAGACAAGGAAATTGACGAGTCGTCAAAGACGCTAAAACAGCACCTTAATGAGAATACTGTTTCCGAGGATTTGGCGGAATCTGAGGTAGATGATTCGCCTGCAGATGAAATACTAGCTGCTAGTTCAGACTCTGATGTTGACACAGTCGAGGATGAGAAAGAGCTTAAAAAGAAGATTCTCAAGGAGAAGGATGAGCGCAAACCCAGATTCGATGAATACGAGGATGTTGAGCGGGTTTGGGAGCCAAGGACCGACCTCGGGAAAAAGGTCAAATCAGGAGAGATAAAAAACATACATGAAATAATGTCTTTGTCTGTTCCGATAAAGGAAGTGGGTGTGGTAGATGCATTGCTTCCAGGGCTTGAAGAGGAAGTATTGGATGTTGGAAGAGTACAGAGGGTAACTGATTCAGGCAGAAGTATGCGTTTCCGCGTTGTCACTGCAGTAGGAAACCGTAACGGTTATATTGGTGTCGGCGAGGCTAAGGGCAAAGAGGCAGGTCCCACTATCCGGAAAAGTATAGAACGCGCTAAAATGCATATTGTAGAAATCAAGAGGGGATGTGGAAGCTGGGAGTGCGGATGCGGTGAGCCACATACTGTGCCATTTAAGGTCACTGGAATGGTTGGCAGTGTCAAGGTGACGTTGATTCCTGCACCGCGGGGTGTGGGGATAGTCAGCGGCAAAATTGCAAAAACTGTATTGTCTCTTGCTGGAATAAAGGATGTCTGGGTTACTACTGACGGTCATACGCGCACTGGCATAAATTTCGCGCATGCAGTCGTCAATGCATTGGAGAACACAAACTACATAAAAATATCTGAGGAAGAAATGGCTAAGCTCAAGATTGTCACTGGTGCTGTGGCGCAACCTACAGGGGAAAAGGTGTCTGAGGCAGGGGAGGAGAAAAAGGATGAGTAAAGTCTATGTGGTTGTGAGGGTGAGGGGTGAAACCCATGTAAAAAAGACCATAGCTGACTCATTGAAGACATTAGGTTTAACCAGGAAGAACCACTGTACATTAATAGTCGAAAACGAATCAACTCAAGGCTTACTGCAGAAGATAAAGGATTATGTTACCTGGGGTGAGGCAAATGAGGGGACAGTCGGTTCCCTTCTTGCAAAACGGGGGAGGGTGTCTATTGCAAAACCTCTGTCTGACGATTTTGTAAAGGAGAACTCGGCCTATCCAGATATCAAATCATTTGCTTTGGCGTTGTCTAAGGGTGAAGCAACTATGGTGTCTGTCAAGGGTTTAAAGAATTATTTCAGATTGAATCCCCCAAAGAAAGGTTTTGAGCGTGGAGGGATAAAATACCCCTTCTCTGTGGGGGGAGCACTGGGTTATCGTGGTGAAAAAATCAACGACTTGGTTGGGAGGATGGTTTGATGGCTAGGAAGGATCGCAAGACACAGAGGATGAGGGGTTCTAGAAGCCATGGATATGGTAATACTCAGAAACACAGGGGTGCAGGTAGTCGTGGTGGACGCGGTATGGCTGGTAGTAAGAAACAGAAATGGCCGACAGTGTCCAAAAACTTCCCAGGATATTTTGGAAAAAAGGGGTTTAAGAGGCCTCAGAGCCAGATTAAGAGGGATAAAGTAGCTAATGTCGGTTGGATTTCGGAAAACATCACATGGCTTTTGGAGAAAGGTTATGTGACGAGATCAGATGATGTATATTCATTGGATTTAACTAAATCTGGGTACACCAAGCTTTTGGGTACTGGTTCGGTCGCTGTTAAAATAAATGTTAAGGTCGAAAAATGCTCTGCCAAGGCAAGACAAAAAGTTGAACAAGCTGGTGGCTTGGTGGAATCGTCAGATGATGTGTTTGAAGCAGCCGACGATGGCGGGCAGGCAAATGAGTGAAAAAGGTGATTTAGAGTGAACCTCGAGTTCATTAGACCCCTCATAAAATATATCCCTGAAATAAAGCACCCTAAAAGGGCTGTTCCATTCAAGGAGAAGTTGATGTGGACTGCAGCCAGCCTTCTGATTTTCTTCATACTC
>JAHIYG010000092.1 GCA_018815265.1 Candidatus Altarchaeota archaeon
CAAACAAACTCGTCGACTGCGACGATGCATCATACTGCAGCGGCGACCCAAAATGTAAGTATGTTGTTTCTGGAAAAGTTGTCGACGGATTCGGCCACCCTATGAAGTATGTCTATGTCGGCTTGGTAATCGGCGGTGAGTCTTCAAAGAGTACCTGGGCCTCTAATTTCACTGATGAAAAGGGCGTGTTTGAGATTGACTATACCAACTATATGGTCAACTATCTCCAAAATAGAAAGCCGGGAGACCCTGACCGTAAACATGCCGGATTCTTCAACATAGTATTGCACGACAAGGATGAGCGGTTTCAAATACTGTACGATTATGGAAAGGTCGGAAGTCTGTTTTATGTCACGACCAAGGAGTTCGAGTTCCCCTCCAAATCCAATTACTTAATCTGGTTGAATGAGAATGACCCATACATCAATGACTACACTGGAAAACCCTATTCTCCAGAGGTCATATGGGGTGCAAGCTACAACTATTACCTGCTAGAGAAGGTATTCACATTCGTAAAGGATGAGTTCGGCTTCAAGTTTCAGGGCAGCGGAAACAGCATGCCACTCAAAGCATACATCTACTCAGGCGAGACAAACACGGCATTCTATAGCCCATCACGTAGGGGCGGCGGCATTTTCATGAGTCCTGTCGACAGCAGGCACGACAACACACAAAACCCTGAAAACGGCATATGGCATGAGTTCTTCCACGCGTGTATGTACAACCAATACGGGAGCTGGTCTTCATATGGCAGTGTCGGAGAAAACCATGCGGGTTTCAAGAACGAAAACACAGGAGACAGCTTCGAGGAGGCGTTCGCGGAATTCTGGCCCAACATAGTCAGTAAAAAGCTTGACGGCGATGATGCAGGAATATATGCTGGCATCTGGAACATGGAGTTGAACTATAAGTCATGGACTAGGCAGGGCTTTGACGAGGAATTCTCTTTTGCATCGATGCTTTGGGACTTGACAGACGACAAAAGCGACAGTGGAGATGATATTCAGGTTGATTATCACGATCTGTGGACTGTCCTCATGTCTAAGCCACACAGGAACATGAAGAGCGTCTATGACTCACTTGTTGCTAAATGGCCGAAGAAAAAATCAGAGATTGACGGCATATTTGTGAGTCACGGACTGTTCAAAGACACTGGAGAAGGAAACGGAAAATACGATGTAGGAGAACCATTCTGGGACGTCAACAACAACTATGGGTGGGATATTGGGGAATCATTCATAGATGTTGGAACACCTGAAAGCTTCAAGGTGCTATCCTATGTCTTCGGCCCTTATCAGGTCTACAACCCAGGCAACGACACCATAGGGACGCCGTCAAACTATGAACGCCCAAATAGGATTAACAAACCCTTAAACCACGACTCTTATGTTTCATTGAATGTATTGTCAAATAGCAAGAAGGTCGACGATGGAATATATAAAATAAAGTATAAGTTCAAGGATTCAAGCCTAGACTATGAAACATATGGCTACGTCGACCCAGACGCGGGCAAGGTTTATGTCGAGCTTCCACCAGGCGAATATGAGGCTACGGCGCAGGTCAGCGTCGACAATTACGAAGACAGCGGGATAACGGAGGTTTCACTGAAGGACTACTACTCTCCAGAGACTGCCGGCAGGGGCTACATGAAGTCTGCCACTCTATATGTTGGCGAAAAGAAAGAGAACTACTGCCGGTCAGACCTGGATTGCGACCGTGGAATAGAGTGTGTAGACAACATATGTGGGGGCTCATCATCTGCTGAAGGGGTCTGCTGCCTCTTAGGAGTGTTTTCTGTTCCAGCAATGGCTTTGGGTACGGGCATTCTATTGCTTGCAGTTGGATACATTTTCTACAGGAAAAAAGGCAATTAATTTCCTCACAAACACCGAAACCTTTTTTAATGCAGACTTGCATATTTAATTGGTTGGCTGGCGTTGAAACTTAGGCGGTACGTCATATGAGGTTAAACGGCAGCGAAGAAAAAAGGAGCAGATTTAGTTCTTGGTGCAGGGGAGATTCAGACCGGGTTGCAACTGAAATACGCACGCGCCAGATGTATGGTCAAAATCACGGGATAGACTTTGACTCGCAGACTGTGGTGATGAAGGGAACTAAAAGGCAGTTTTGCGACTCCATCCAGGAGAGGACTTCTGACATAATCAAGTCCACGATGGATTATTCTCAGCCAAGGAAATCCTCTCAGAGCACGATGGGTTTGTTTGGCGGCTCAAATGGTTCAACGTCAAAAAAATCATGCGGTAACGGCTTCTTCGACAAGATACTAAGGGACATTGACGCAGATGAGAAGCCAAAGAAACAATGTAGTCCTTCATGGATTAAGGGTATAGGTGGTGATGTCCCAAAGGATAAGCGGATGTCTATTGAGAGGAGCCTTAAGTGGATGGAGGAACGATTTGACGAGAAGGTAGTTGCACCTAACATGCATCAACCTGAATTGCCTGTTGATGGACTTCCGATGATTGGCGCTCCTGCAGATGTTGCGGGAGTCAATGGCCAGATTTATGAAGGCAATGGAAAGACTTTCGAAGGAAACGGCAAAGCTGACGTCGCCAAAGAGATGATTTATATCTCTGCAAGCATGTCGAAGGCTGTGGAAAGCGATGTTTTCATGTCATTGCGCTCCAGGATAGGTACCCTACTTCTTCAGGATTTGCCGGAGCCGGTTACTGCAGAGCTCAGGCAGATGGGCAAGGAACTTGAAGAGCTGTCGCTTAATATGAAACAGATTTAGACAACCTTCAAAAGGTCTGCCTTTGTGATAATACCTAATGTTTTGCCCTGTTTCTGCACCAATACTGCGCTGTTGTGCTCCAAAAGGTTCGATACCAGATTCAGGGGGGTTTCAGGCTTTATAATTGGGAATGTCTCCTCCATGTGCGAGGCTACATCCTCCTTTGAGAATTTTTTGGCATCAAAACCTCTGGATAGTAAGTCCAAAATCACCCTCTCCGAGAATGACCCGACTATTTTGTCTTCGTCAAAGACAGGCATCTGGGACACTTCATATTCCTTCATCTTGGATGCTGCATATTCTATCGAGGCAGTCTTTTGTATTCCAACAACGTCTTTTGTATATATCTGGCTTGCCTCAACCTCTTTTTCCCCAAGCGATTCCAGAGCCCGAAATACTTCTGTGACCTTGCTGTATCTGGGGTCTACGGTGCCTGCTTCAACCCGTGCTATGAGGCTTTGGCTGACCCCTGATTTCTTCGCCAATTCAGTCTGTGTGAGACCTAATTTCTTCCTGAGTTTCTCGACTTCACCCAAAGGAGGAAGCAACATCCAACCACCCACTTATGCAATAATGCATATTCATTACTGCATATTCTTATTCTTTAGGGTATATAAATGTTTTTTCACCAAATACTTCACTACCTTGAAGACTATCTCTGAAATAAACGATGCGATTAGAAAAGGCGATGTAGTTGTTGTCAGGGCGGATGAAATGCCTGAGATAGTCGCGTCAATGGGTGCAAAAAAGGCGGCGAGAGAAGTTGATGTCGTCACAACTGGTACCTTTGGGGCGATGTGCAGTTCAGGGGCGTTTC
>JAHIYG010000093.1 GCA_018815265.1 Candidatus Altarchaeota archaeon
AACAATGAAACATGGGCTGGGAGAGTCCATGAAGAAGTAGAATATGCATTTGGAAAATAGTACCCATTATTTGAAAGTAAGTCAATGTTTGGGGTTGTGTTTCTTTCATAGCCCAAAAGACCCACGTGGTCGGCTCTGAGCGTGTCTATTGAGATTAATACTATGTTACAGCCCTTGCAGATTTTATTTTCATCAACTTTTATGGTGTTTATCCCCTCTAGTACTTTGTCCACATTTACTAGTTGCAAACCAATAACTACTATAACTGCTATTGTGGCAAGAATTACGTGTTTATATGACATTTTAAGATTTATTCTCATTTTAAGCCTTAAACCTATTTTTTTGAAATGATATAATGTGTTTATTAAATATTTCACTCTATATTCAGAAAGATGAAGAAATATAGTGCCTTTTTTTTGTTTGTTTTTGTCTTTTTCTCATATTTTTGGTTTAGTACAAACGGAACTTTCAGGGTTTATAACGGACCTGGATATTATGGCATGCTGTCCGAGGCGTTTCTCTCCGGTCAAACCTATCTTCTTGTTCAACCAGATCCAGAGATTTTGAATCTTTCTGACCCCTATGACCCCCTCTTAAACTATGAGTACAGGCTTCATGATGCATCCCTCTTTGATGGGAAGTATTTCCTTTATTTTTCACCTGTGCCTGCAATTTTGTTTCATATGCCCTATTACCTGGTTTTTGGAAGTCATTTGCCATCCGGCGCCATTGTATTTCTTCTTGCATGTGGAATCTTCGTGTTCGGCTTCAAAATACTGTCTCTTTTCAAATCTATATTTTTCAAAAAGACTCCCTATTCTGCATTCATCATAACTTCTCTGGCTTTGGCGTTTGGAAACATATCCCTTTTCATGCTATTGCGCCCAGCTATCTGGGAGACGGCAGCATTAAGCGAGGCATTTTTCTACATTGGAGGGCTTTATTTTCTTTTTCAGGCATTGTTTTTTTCCAAAAAGAATATTTTGGGGTATTTTCTCCTTTCAGGGTGTTTTCTCTCCCTTTCTGTTTTCAGCAAACCCATCAGCGGTATTTCAGTGGCGATGGTATGCGCATATGTCCTGTTATACATCGGCATAATAGTCAGCAAAGGCCAGTATAAAAAACGAGACAGCATTAGGTTTTTTGCCGTTTTTATCCTGCCGCAGATTCTGGTTCTTTGCCTCATTTTAGGATATAATTATGTCAGGTTTGGCGATGTTTTCGAGTTTGGCCTAAGCTATCAGCTTCCAGGATGGCATCAAAGAGAATATCTCCTAAATCGTTTTGAACCGTTCACATCCGTGTGGCCTAACCTATACAACTTCTTTTTTAGGCCCCCTGAACTCACAGAGTTTTTCCCATACCTCCATATGTCATGGGGCACACCCGATAATGCGCCCGCAGACTTCAGGCAGGAAGGCGCAATAGGGTTGTTTTATCTATCGCCCTATCTTTTATTGTCTCTCATGGTTTTTCCAATTTACCTCCTGATTGCAAAAGGAAAAATAGAACACAGATTTTTTTACAATGACCTCTTTCACATCTGTATTATCATACTTTTATCTATTTTTGGGATAGCTGCATCCCTGACTTTCTTCCCCCTTACATGCATACGCTATCTGATGACGATTTCAAATTGTTTTCTGCTCCTTTCCTCAATTGGTGTTTTTCTAGTGTTTGACCAGATGGATTCAATGAAAAAAACAAAAATACCCATTAGAAAGATATTTTTAATAATACTCATTGTTTTGCTTTTGGCTACAGTGTACTCTAATGTTTTTCTCACCCTATTTGACTACTGGGGTTTTTTCAAAGAATACAATCCCACTATGCATTATGAATTGAAGTATTTTTTCGAATGTCGGCTGTTGAGGGGGAATTGTTTTCTCCATTTTACTCCAGGAACCACATTCAACCATAACATCAATGAATTTAGGGAGGACTATTCCCTCTCAGGTTTTATGGGCAAAGAAAATGCCTTTAGATGGACAGACAATGATGCGGGTACTGCTAAAATAATCATCTTATCTGATAAACCCGAAAAGGATCTGAGGATAAAGATGGATATAGGAAGACCACCCAACCTTGAGACAATGATTATCTCAGTAAATGGTGTAAAGCACGTGTTTCATGATTGGTGGGGTGGAGTCTCATTTAATATAAAAAAGGATCAAATTGTTGACAGAATAGTGATTGAGATAGAAAGCTATCCCACATTCAGGCCTAATGAACATGATCCAAATAGTTTGGATCCAAGGCCATTGGGTGTGTTGGTTAGAAATATAACTATCGAGGATGTGTTATGAAAAAATATGCCCTGTTTTCACTGGATGACACATCCGAGGTCGATGTTTTCGCAAAAAAACTCATAGACTGCGGCTGGAGCATAATAGGGTCCAGAGAGACGGTTGATGCATTGAAGAAGTGGGATATCGACTGCATTGATGTATCTGATTACATGGGTGTCTCTCACGATTTTGGTTTTCCCCCTACCCTTCACCCAATGGTTGAGGCAGCATTGACTTCGGATTTTCCTGAGAGGATAGATTTGGTATTTGACATACCATATCCTCTCTCAAAAGGCATGGATGTCGGCGGGCATACTCTCTTGGCATTGGCTGTGAAAGGAGATAGGATACCTGTAACCTCAAAAGAGGATATGCGTTCATTTATTGAAAAAAACTGCGAACTCACACCAGAGGAAAAAAGAAAGTTTCAGGTCAAGGCGTTGACTAAAATAGCAGAGTATAACATTTCAGTGCTATCAACCATTGATGAAACCTCTCTGATGAACAATTTCCGGAGACATGAAACATTACTGTCTGGCGAGAATCCATATCAACGTCAGTCATACCTTTATAGTTCAGTTGATAAGGATGATCATGGCATTTTAGGATTTCATAAAGTATCTGGTGAGAGGCCATGTTACACAAATCTTTGCGATTTTGACAATCTACTCTCCCTATTTTACGC
>JAHIYG010000094.1 GCA_018815265.1 Candidatus Altarchaeota archaeon
AGCAGCTTTTGCACCATCTTCTGTTGATGCAAAATTTTTATACAGTTGACTGCCGACGTCTGACGAGAGAAAATCAGCAAGCCTTCCAGCCCTAATCGGATGCTTTGGAATTGGTCCAACTGCCCCCCCGACATTCTCCCTTAATGCAGCAACCAATTTCTCAGGTTCGTCTGCCAAAGACAGGACGTTGGCCTGCACAGTTGGGTCGGAAATCCCACCCATCAAAGTCTTGAATTTTCTTCTGTCAGAAAAAAAACCAGCAAACATTTCATGTTTTTCCGCACCAGAAAGAGATAGATTCAAAGACCTAACTCCGGCATCCATCAATGGAATATAATCTATCCTCCTCAAAGGAGAATTATCACCTACTCCACCAGCCTGTTTTTCGACCATACCGTATTCTATACGGGAAGAATCAGTTTAAGAACCAATCGCTTCTGAACAATGGACAATTTGTTTTTTTAATGTTGAATTTAATGATATAAACGGGTGGTTTAGGTGATTGAAATAAACAAATTAGTTTCGGTTTTTTTGATTTTGTCTTTGGTAGCTGGTTGCGCATATGCTTTTTCATTTGATGATTTGTTGGATTGGGTAAGCAGTCTTTTCGGCGATAAAAAGGAGGAGGTAGTCTGTAACCCCCCATACATGCGTTTGGGAGATGCATGCTGTCTGGATTCAGAAGGCAATGGAATATGCGACGACGACGAGAGACAACAGACCACGACGCCTAGGACGACCGGCCAGACACCAACGACCTCCAAACCCGGGAAAACAACACTAAAAAGTTCTTCCAGTACTGTTGACGGCTCAGTATCTACGTCAGCTAAACCCCCAACGACAACCCTCGCATCCAAGTTGAAGGCAGACACAGTCACATTAGATGGCACATTGGCTGTTGACGTTGACCCGGTCCTTACAGCATCAGGGGCCACATTGATTCAACCGACAACAGGGGGATATCTGGAGTTTGTGGATTTGTCAAGCGGCTCCCACACTTCAGTTGCGCTGTCTGGAGACATACTCTCAGGAGTTGATGTGCTGGCTTTGAAATCAGGCAAGGCAGTTATACCTGTGAAGAAAGGGAACGGACTAGTAGACATCATCGACATAGCAGGCAAAAAAATCATTAAATCCATACCTTTATCGGCTCAGCTGCAGGTGGACGTCGACGCAGTACTAACCCCTGACGAAACAAAGGCTCTGATGGCTACGAGACAGGACACATCAAACAGTTACTTGGAAGTCATAGACTTGGTTGCTGCGGTGCTGTCTAAGAAAATCAACATCCAAGGCGACCTGAAAGAGGGCGTTGACCCCGTAGTCTACAGCGACGGCTCAAAGGCAGTCGTCCCAACACTTAAGGGAACCGGCGTGGGTGCTAGGGCAAGCTTCATAGATTTGGTTTCAGGAAACATAGTCAAGGCATTGGATGTCGACGGAAGACTCGAGGAAGACGTCGACTTGAAGCTCACATCAAACAATGAAATACTTCTGCTCCCCACAAAAACACCAGTGCTGGGATACCTCTCAATCATAGAGGCTAAGACGATGTCTTTGCAGAAGAAACTCACACTATCCGGGACACTCAAGGAATCAGTCGACCTATACTTCCTCACAGGCGAGAGGAAGGCGTTCATACCAGTGTATACCGGAAGCCAGGGATACATCGACGTGATAGACGTGTATGCTAGACAAATCGACCACAGCATCAAACTCTCAGGCGACCTAATCAGGGGTGTGGATGGGAAACTCACCCCAGACGGCAGCCTAATAATCATCCCGACACAAAAGGGGACAACAGCATATCTTGACATAGTCGACCCGTTGTCTGGAACACTTAAGGCTTCTGTCTTGCTTTCCGCAGTGTCTCATGAGTCAGTTGATGTCCAAATCTCAGAAGACGGCAAAAAAGCTTATGTGCTCTCCGGCAAACCTGGCCTCGCATATGTTGACGTAGTGGACATAGCGTCTGCGAAGCTTGTCAATACCCACAAGCTGACGGGGGGTTTGGTGACTGACTTGGACGCCCAACTAACGTCCGGAACTAAACCATATGCTGTCTCCTCAAACGCTGCAACAGGGTATGTGACGATAATCCGGAATCTTCCCGCAAAAGCATTGGTCTGCCTGACCACTGGGATGGGAACCGGATATGCTGAGGCAATAGACACATCAACTGACACATCATTTGGGATAATGTCACTGCCAGGTAATGTTGTGGCTGGAGTAGATGGTATAAGCGCATCTGAGGCTTCGACGACGCCGCATTTCGACGAGGACATGACAATGCGCCAAGACGACCAGACAGTATTTACTACAACCACCCATCCTGCGCAGACGACAACCACAACAACATGGTATGGGACAACATCAACCTATCCACCATACACTACCACGACACTTGATGATTACCCGCAGACTACAACGACCCTCACAGACTATCCGCAGACTACGACCACGACACTATCTGATGCGGTTATCACGCCGCGTTGCGGAGACGGATACCTCTCATGGAGCGGGACACCAGGCGGCGGCTCTGAGGAGTGTGACCCCAACACTGGCCCATACAATAACTGGCAGGGAGCGCAAAGATACGACTGCCCATCTGGTTTGTCTTGTGTGAACTGCAAATGCGTCGGATGCGGCGACGGAAGACTGCAGGCTGGGGAGGAATGCGACAAAAACAACAAATACTCTACAGTCAACGGGCAAAGGCTTTGGCAGGGCAGCAAACATGACTGCAGTGGTGAATATGAAATGTGTGGCAGCGACTGCAAATGCACTTCGTCTGTAGTGTGTAATCCCCCACTTTATGAGGATTCGCAGTGCGACGGGGAATGCGACCCCACATGCGAGACGTGCGAGAGCATGGATGGATTCCCCTGCTATGAATGCAGGCCAAAGGACTGCAGCGACCTCTCAGGGGATTGGAGCAGTTCAGTGCGATGCGACGGAAACCACGAGGAGATAGAGCACCACCCCGACTGCTCACAGTGCGCAAGATGCAAGGAAGTATGTCCAGAAGACGACGGATACTACAAACTCCTCGGGTGCGCAGGAAAATGCGATTTAAGACTATGCATCAAAGTAGGTGGAAACGGAGAATACCAGGACTGCTACAAATGCAATGAACCAAAATGCGGCGACGGCATAATAACTTCGGGCGAACAATGCGAAGAAGACGCAGACTGCCCAGACTACCACGCCTGCAAAGGATGTCAATGCGTAACAGATTGCGCAGGATACTGTGCAGACCAGGGTTCAAACGGATATGCCGTATTTGCAGGTGCTGCAAACCAGGCTGCATGTACAAATGAGGCGACCGCCAGAATGAACGCGCTAAGGGCTGACTGCAGGGTCGTCTGCAGTGCAACTGCGTGGATGCAGGGAGTCTCAGGAACATGCTGTTGTGTAGATGCTGACTGGGTACCTTGTCTCAACTGTCCATGTGTGGCGCCATGTAATCCTGACTGTGACACGCCCAAGCCGACGTGTCAGGCTAAACTATAGATGTTAGGGGGTTTAACCCCCTTTATTTACTTTATTGTGGAATATGGTATTGATGGATAGGTTTTGGGCGGTGCTTGCGGTTTTTGCAGTCATTCCTTTTGCCTCAGCCTGGAGTGACTATTCCTCTGCATACTTCTGCGATGATACTGTAAAGACCGTATGGGGTAATGCAGTCTATAACGAGTGTCTTGGGGGATACAGTCTGCAAGACCAAATGGATTTATGCGCGATGATGCCTGGAAACTCCAGGGAAAAATGCCAGGCAATACTTGACAAAACCCACCCAGCAGTATTGCCTAATACACTGGGGGAAGACGACCTAGAATACCCTGGGGAATGCCCGATAACCAAATTCCCTGAAAGAACCTACCTATGCAGCGAACAAGACAAGCTCACCCCGAAAATAAACTACTGGCTAAACATATCAACCTACTCCGACACACGATGCCACAGGGTACAGACATTCTGCATAGCCTCAAACTACCTCTCCCAAAAATACAACCCCTTCAACCTAGTACTAAACGAAGACCCACTCTGCAAGAGCCTTATGTACAAGAAAGTCGAGGAAAGCATCAAAGCCCAAAGGACAACATGGGGCTTTGACCAAGGCTGCGCATTCACCTACAAACCAAACGCAGCATTAAATTCAGAATCCACCTATATCCACACAATTAACATAAACAACAGACACAAAACCGAAATAATGCAGGAACTGGAAAACCAACTAAGAGACTACTACACCCGCCCCTTCTCACCAATACATAAGACAACCACAACGACCCTGCCAGTTGCTGACTGCGTAAAAGACAGCGACTGCGAAATAGTGCAGGGCGACTGCTGCGGATGCAATGCAGGAGGAATAAACGCCGCAGTTCCAAAACTCAAAGCAGACGACTGGCTTGAAGAACTCTATCAAAGATGCAGTGGAAAAACCTGCATGTCAGTGATGTCCACAGACCCCTCCTGCTCATCCAAGCCAGTATGTACTGCCGGCAAATGCGCGCTGGAATCCGTCGTGGCAGAAATTACAACAACTATCCAGTCGACGACCTCCACCCTACAGTCAACGCTCCAGACTACCTCCACAAATCCTAAACCAACCACAACAATCCCCCCTAAAGCGGCAAACCCCCCCAAAAAGACAACCTCCACGACTGTCTTGTATGCTACAGACGAGGCAGGTGGTGATTCGACACTAACCTACCTGTTTTTGGTTTTAGTGCTTGTGGCGTTGGCTTTGGTTTTCTACCTAAAAAGGGATGTGCTAGAAGAGGCTGTATCAGGCGATGAGAAAAAAACCTCTAAAGGATTGGGGGGATTAAGGGAGAGGAAAACCTTTGAAAACATGCCCTCCAGAAAAAACAAATCAAGCCTCTCAGAGGCTAGTGGAGACAAGAAACCCAAAATTAGGGACTCCCACGTGACTGACCAAGAGCAAGACCCTGACCAATCAGATGAGCACAGCGAATAGCTTCAGGCAACAGGCTTCTAGTCGCACAAACCGACACAATACCCTCAGCATCCTTTTTTTCCAAACCCACAAACTGGATATACACCCCCTTCTCACCCTTTGTCTTCACAAAGTGAGGTTTCCCCGCGTCCTCCATCATCTTCAACCTGATACTTGGGTCGTCGGTATGCTTTAATGCGTTTTTTATCTCATCAAAATCAGGCATATCCCTTGTAACGACAATGACTGGATATCCGCTCTCCTCATGCAGTCTTTTGATATCAACTACGTTGAATCCGCCGAATGCGATGCCATCCAACATGACCACGCGAACATCCTTGAAACGCAGGTTCAAAAGAAGCTCACACAACTTATCTGTAGAATCCAAACCGTCAACCTCAACAGTTGTGGAGACAACGCCGTCCATGAATACTCCGCCCCTGAAGACGCACCCCACTACCAACACATGAGTGTCGCCGCGTTTGAATGGTCCATCGTCAAAGCCGACAACACGGACTTCCTCCTTTATGCTGTAGAACTGCTTTGTCACAGACTATAATTCAGAACCGACTTATTTAACTTCAATACCAAAATTAAACATGAAACCGACAGTTGAAAGATACAGGCCTATTGTCGGGGATGAAATAGTCGATGAAATATATGAAATAGCCCATCCCCTAAGAAACAAACACATCGTCCACCTAAACAGCACATACCAAGGCGGAGGCGTTGCTGAAATACTGCAAACGCTCGTAGCCCTAATGAACGACGTCGGCATAAGAACAGGATGGCGGATACTGCATGGAACACCTGATTTCTTCGAAATAACAAAAAAATTCCACAACGCCCTACAAGGCAATGACATAAACCTAACAGACAAAAAGAAGAAAATCTACGAGGAAACAAACGAAAGGTTCAGTTCATTCACCCACTTAGACCATGACCTAGTGTTCGTACACGACCCCCAACCTCTACCTCTAATCAAGTTCTATGCGAAAAAACAACCATGGGTTTGGAGGCTGCACATAGACATATCCAAACTCAACAACGGCGGATTAGACCTCCTCAACTACCTGAAATCATTCATCCTACGATACGATGCCATGATTGTGTCGATGGAAAAATACAAAAAAGACATGCCGATACGGCAGGAAGTAATCCCCCCATCAATTGACCCGTTATCCTCAAAAAATGAGAAATTGAGTTCGCAGACTATTGACCGATACCTCAATAAATTCGGAGTAGACAGGGATAAACCATTCATAACCCAAGTATCTCGTTTCGACAAATTCAAGGACCCTGAGGGAGTATTGCGGTGCTACCAGAAAGTCAAGGAAAAGGTAGACTGCAGGCTGGTGATGATAGGCAACATGGCATCAGACGACCCTGAAGGCGAATCCATCTACCGGCGTATGATAACCCAATACGGAGACGACCCAGACGTGATATTCATCACAGCAACAAATAATGTGCTGGTAAATGCGCTCCAGACCGAGGCGGCATGTGTAATCCAGAAAAGCCTGAAGGAAGGTTTCGCACTAACAGTGAGTGAGGCCCTCTGGAAGAAGACACCAGTGGTCGCCTCAAACGTCGGCGGAATACCAGCGCAGATAATAGATGGAGTAAACGGATACCTAGTCAACCCCAAAGACATAAACATGTGCGCTGACAGGATTGTGAAGATAATGCAAAACGAAAAAATGGCGGCTGAAATGGGGGAGAAAGGCCATGAAATAGTCAAGAAAAACTTCCTCATAACACGGCACTTGAAAGACTACCTACTCCTGTTCGGACAGCTCCTACAGACAAAACAATGCGACAATACTCCTCAATAACAGACACACGTCCTCCGCATCCTCAAGGTAATACTTAGCAAGCGACTCCCGCCTCCCCACTGCAACCCCCACATCTCCATCAGTTAGTATCCTGAAAACGTCTTCGTCTGTTTCGTCGTCTCCGACATAGACTGTGGAAAAAGAATTCACACCCGCATTTCTAAGATGCTTCTTCAAGGCATTGACTGCAGCGCCCTTGTTGACTTCCAAGTCTGGCAGAAACTCCAGCGTCATCTTGTTTTCCTTGATAACAAACCCCCCTCCAATGTATGGTTTCACCACTTTTTCAAAGCTCTTTCTGATGTTTTGCTTTTCTGCATCATTCACCAGCCGGTAATGTAGGACAAGAGAGTATTTTTTGTCCTCCAAAAAGGCACCGTCAAAGACAGACACTGTCGGCGACAGTTTTTCCCTGACCTCTGAGACAGTGGGTTGTACCTTCAGGAGAGCCTCTTCAGCAACAGGCGACTCAAACCCCTCAGACTCTAAACCATGGCTTCCGCAGTAATAGATGCATTCTAAACCAATTATGGACTTAATCTCCTTCAAGCGCCGCCCGCTAAAAACACCCAAAAGTATGCTGTCATTTTCAGATAGGGTTTTCAGAAGTTCTCTCACATCAGGCGACAAAACTGCATTTTCCGGTCTGTCAACTATGGGCGTTAATGTGCCGTCATAGTCCAAAAGCAAAACCAACTTTTCGCCATTTGTGATTGTTGCAGATATCTCCTCCCAACATGAAATGGCATGTTTCATAACCCTAAGAAACCCGTTTGAGGTTGGATATTACATTTCCAGCCCAAGTGTATATGTTGTTTTCCCGAACAACCTCCCTCATATGCCTCATTAGCTCCTCCTTCTCGGAATCTTTCATCTTAGTCAACCTTCTGATGGACTTCAGGAAGGACTTTGTGTCATAGGGGTTGACCTGCACAGC
>JAHIYG010000095.1 GCA_018815265.1 Candidatus Altarchaeota archaeon
ACAGTACCCTCTGCTGGGGCGACTTATCCCCTGGAGATATATGCTGCAGTTTCAAATGTCGAGGGTTTCTCTCCTGGCCTTTACCATTACCTGCCTGAAAAACACGGTGTTGAACTGGTTTATTCAGGCGACGCACTGGGTGACATCGCGAATTCAACATATCAAAGGGAGATGGTTTATTCAGCAGCCTTTGCTGTTGTGATTTCTGCAGTCTACAATCGCACAACCCGGGCATATGGTGAACATGGCGTCATGTATGTCCACATGGAGGCAGGTCATACAGGTCAAAACATCTACCTGCAGTCTGAAGCCCTTGGGTTGGGGGTAGTGGCTGTTGGTGCTATGGACCCTATGAAAATATCACACCTTAAATTTGTCGGGGAACCGATTTATGTGTTTCCTGTCGGGGTGGTTTAATTTGGGGCAAAAGGAGGTTATGTATGGGAAAAAATGCATAGTCACCGGCTCAAACTCAGGCATCGGGAAAGAGACAGCCCGGGGGCTTGCGGCGCTGGGTGCTGACGTCTTTTTAGTTGTCAGAAACGAGAAGAAAGGAGAGGATGCTAAAAAGGAGATAATCTCATCTACTGGAAACGAGAATGTGCAGGTTATGGTCTGCGATTTGTCGTCGCAAGAATCAATCAAAGAATTTGCCACTCAATACAGGAAAAAACACAAGAGACTTGATGTTTTGGTGAATAATGCAGGCATTATCACGGCGGAGAGAGTACTCTCCCCCGAGGGGATAGAGATGACTTTCGCAGTCAATCACCTAGGTTATTTCCTTTTGACCCACCAACTGTTAGATGTGATTTTGAAGACTTCCTCCTCTCGAATTGTGAATGTTGCCTCATGCGCTCAGTCATCCATAAACTTGGATGATGTGCAGAATGAGAGAAAATTCAGCGGACGCAACGTATATGCTCAGTCGAAGCTTGCAAACATAATGTTCACGTATGAACTGGCAGCAAAGTTGCCTAAGAATACGACTGTAAACTGTCTGCATCCTGGTGTTGTGAACACCCATCTCTTCAGGAACCACCCGCTTTTCTCGGGAGTACTTCATCCTGTATTCGATGTCGCCAAGAATTTTTTCAAATCTCCACTCCAAGGCGCTAGGAATTCGATATATCTCGCATCGTCTTCGGAGGTATCTGGGGTTTCTGGAAAGTACTTTGTAGGAATCAAACCATCAATATCCCATTGTCAATCCTATGATGCTGGGGCTAGGAAAAGATTGTGGGAGATAAGCGAGGAATTGACTGGTGTAAAATATGGAATATAGGGAGATAATCTCCGAACTGAAAAAGCATTCGAACCCAGAGAATGTCGCTGGCATGGCGCGTTTCGGAATAAACCCAGAAAATACTTTGGGTGTTTCAGTTCCAGTCTTGCGTGGTCTGGCTAAAAAAATAGGCAAAGACCACAGGTTAGCACTGAAGCTTTGGAAGTCGAATATACATGAGGCAAGGATTCTTGCATCCATGGTGGATGATGTGGGGAAAGTAGACGCCAAGCAAGTCGATAGGTGGATTTCCGACTTTGACAGCTGGGATGTCTGTGACCAGGTGATGATGAATCTTTTCTGGATGCTGCCTGATGCTCCGGAGTTGGCTGTCAAATACGCGAGAACAGATGGTGAGTTCACGAAGAGGGCAGGGTTCGCGTTGATGGCTGTTTTTGCATGGAAAAACAAGGGCGCAGACGATAAATTATTTGATCCATTTTTGGCAGAGATAATCTCGGCATCCTCTGATGTTAGAAATTATGTGAAGAAATCCGTGAATTGGGCGCTACGGCAGATTGGCAAGAGAAATGCTAGATTAAACAGGAAAGCTGTTGCTGCATCTGAGAAAATACTTGCAAAAGGCGATAAGTCCTCGATGTGGATTGCAAACGACGCATTGCGGGAACTGAAAGGCGAGGCTGTCGTGAAAAAACTAGGGATTAAATGAATGTGCTTTCATCCATTATTCTTTGCCTGACCCCGAATATCGCCCTCATAATCTTTTTCAATTCATCATCATCTCCTAATTCTATGTAGGCGCCGTATCCTAAGCCGAAATCATACAAACCAACCACCTACTACTTCCTTAGATAACCCAAACTAAGAGGATAGGGCCAAAAAAGGACCAAAACAGGAAAAAAACATGTCCACTTAGGCAATATGCAGTTGATGGTGTTTGATGTTGTAGCATAATTCCCAGGCATACTTTCTTCTATTTATGTTTCTTCATATATTCTACTATGCCTGTGTTGGTGAAGCATGATTCTGAGATGCCCGAAGTTCTAGGAATGGGAAGCGTACCCAAGACTAGGGGGTCAGAGGATCTGAGGAGGATGTTACTCACTAACGGTTGCGTTGAATTAGAACT
>JAHIYG010000096.1 GCA_018815265.1 Candidatus Altarchaeota archaeon
CAAACTCGCAAAAAAGGATATTGTGCAAAATAAGAATGTGTAGCCTAACATCTCCATATTCGGAAGCCGCCCATATAATGTGACATCCCTGAAGGCATACATTATGTTTGCCATTGGGTTAAGGTGATACAGCCACGACACGCTTTCTGGAATTAAGTATATTGGGTCATAAAACACTGGTGTGGTGAAAAACATTATGTTAAGTGTCAACGACCATATATATCCTATATCACTGAAGAACAAGTTAAGACAGGACAGAATAAATGATATGCTCACAGCCAGCATGAACTCAAGAAGTATTATAAATGGCAGGAGTAGAATCATTTCCTGAACGCCCACACCAGTTAACAGCAATAAGGCAAAGAGCGCAAAAATCTCAAAGATAAAGGATATGAATCTCACCAATACCTCTGACACCACTACGACCTCATAGGGTATGCTTGAATTCTTCAATATTTCACGCGTCATCATCAGGCTTCCAAGCCCCCTTGATGTGGTGTTGGAGAAAAGATTCCAGGATATGACCCCTATGAACAGGTATATCCCGAAGTGTTCGACATGGCTTCCGATATTGCTTGAGAATAGCATGTAAAATATCAAGACTGAAAGTATCGGGTAAAGAAGCGTCCAAAGAAACCCGAGAAAGGTGCTCTGTTCTGAAAGCTTGAACCTGCTGAGTGTCAACTCCTTAATCAGGTTCAAGTATCTATCGCTTAGAAAATCGAAGGTTTTGATGTCTCGGCGTGAAAGGAGCTTGGTTTCAGACATGTATAAACTATCATCAAACAGCTAAATAACAGATTCACCCCCCACAGGTCTTGGACCCTATTTCATGCAGTACTTCTTCTACTACCTGCTTGATTAGATTATATCTCCCAAATGAATCCTCTGAACTGCTTTTGTAGAGTCTGACATATTCATCATATGTTATTTTATCCCCCTCAAATGCGATTTCTTCCAAATCTCCAACTATCAGTGTCCCAGTCCTTAGATAATTCAGGGTCGACGTGTATGACAGCAGATAATGGGGGTTTTCATCTACACGCTCTGCTGTGATATATGAACGGTATAGCACGGATGACCTGACTGCATTAAATATTTGGGAGTCCTTAAGTGCATTGTAGGAGGGTGGTGTTTTGGGGGACAAGCTGTTGCCATTCATGCTTTCAGCCCTGCAGGAAAGATATGGGAACATTTCGGGATGATGGAATCTAAAGTAGTACTCCAGCATCGACTCAGTCAAAATGATTAAATATTTGTTTTGAAACTTTTCAAAAATAATGTCGGATGTGGTGGGTTTCTCCACAATCACCAACATAATCCCTGCGCTTTCACTTAACCCCACGTATATGGCGTCTCTCACCTCATCCATCGCTGCAAGCGCATCTTGTATCCCCCTTATGCATTCTTTAACCGGCATTTCATGGAGTCGCACATCATATTTTGCAGGCTCTTGTAGCGTTTGGTTTTCTCCAATGAATTTCCTGCATGACATGTCCAGTGCGGCTATAACCTCTTTGACGGAGTTTGTTCGGCTTTGGTGTCCGAGTATTCCGCAGATTTTGCCAGATAATCTTTCAATTTCCAAATCCAGCAGCCATGAACGCCTCCCGGCGAGTTTAGGGACTAAATACCCCTCATAAAGGCCGAATGCCTCTTCAAGAAGCTCATTTAGGGGCGGCTCCTGACTGTGGCATCCATTGCATCTGACGTCTTGTCCATGAATGAGTCTCCACCTGTTTGACATCCTTCCCCTGAGGCCATGTTTACTCCATAAGCCGAATTCTCCCACAGTCATGACCTCGACTTCCCCACTCATTGGAAGATATGTTTTAAGTCTTACATAGTCTTTGAGGAATTTCTCGTGGAACAGATACTCTTGTTTAGCAGACAAACCCTCATGGATTATCACTGTATAGTCTATATCGCTCAATCCTGGAGTCCAACCACCCAAAGCCTGTGAATGCCTCAGATAAGCCGCTTTTATCTCTGGAAACCTTCTGCATAGCCTTTTGAACAGTTCCATCGCCAGAGTGTAAGGGAGCCTATTCAGGGTTTTGAACGGCCAAACACCGTTGGTTATTATTGTCGCCTTGCGTATGGATTCAACAGCCTTCTTTTGCATTTAGAATTATTATATTTGTCTTTACATGAAATATATGCTGTGAAAAAAACAATTAGCGGGGAAATATGTCATGTCAACGACCGGTGCGGCCATGACCAACGGTATTGTGTGGATGGCTCAAAGGTCAAGTATTCGGGTGTATTCTGATGGTCTCCGACTTTAAGGCCAGTCTGATAGAATTCGTGAAGGAGTTGGTTGAATCATGAAGTATCTGATATTTGGTGCGGGTTATATGGCCCGCATGTTTGCAGAGGGTTTGGATGATGCATGCATAAGCAATGTGCGGGTCAGGGATTCATCTGATTCATTGAATGAGATAGTTCGCGCAAATCCTGAATGGGTGATAAATTGCGCAGGGATTGTTGGCAGGCCGAATGTTGACTGGTGTGAATCACACCGGATGGAGACATTCATGGGAAATGTCATTTTGCCGCTTGATATCGCTAAGGCATGCAGGGAAACCGGCACTCCGCTATTGCATATTGGTTCGGGCTGCGTATATTCAGGAGACAAAGGAGGAATAGGGTTTTCAGAGGATGACCCTCCAAATTTTGCAGGCAGTTTCTACTCCAAATCTAAGGCAATGGCTGAGGACCTGTTGAAAGACTTTGACACCCTGCAGTTGAGGATACGGATGCCAGTTGACTGCGACCTGGGCTGTAGCAGGAACCTTATACATAAACTAGTCGGCTACAATAGGGTCATCAATGTCAAAAACTCGATAACAATCGCGGAAGATGCAGTGTATGCAGCTGAACAGCTGATGAAATCAGATTACAGGGGAATATACAACACAGTGAACCCCGGCCCCATGACCCACAAGGAGATACTGGAGCTTTACAGGGAGATAATAAACCCGTCATTTGAGTATGAATTAATAAGTGTTGAGGAGTTGGCAAAGGATTTGGCGGCTGAACGCAGCAACTGCGTGCTCAACACACAAAAGCTTTCAAAAATAGTTAAACTGCAGCCTCTTGAAACAAGGCTTCAGGAGATTTTCATGGATTACCTACAAAAAACGTCGGAGGATGTAACCTGATGGGTGCTTGACGGGGTATTCTTAGATGGTTTCTGGATTGACGCCTGCACATCCGAGGCATTATATAGGGTGGGGTGGGGGAATTCACCATGTCACCCTTGGTGTGTGGGTTATATTCTCGCATCTATCTTTGACAGAAAATCAGAGAGCACACGCGCATTCACCTCCTTGTTCAATCCCATTTTAAACATATATGTCTGTGAACTGCATATTGCCCTCAATGCAGTCCAAATCCTCCTAATTAATATGGCTGCCTTTTTTAGCGTGTCTTCTGGTGTGTTTCTGAGAAAGTGTTCAACTAGCTGGGGCACGCCCAGGCCGAAAACCATGTCTCTTGTTAGCGGCCAAATGGCCCTAAGACGCGACGCCTTATTGATGCTCGCATCCTGTGATAGGTTGCGCTCGCAAATGACTAGCCTCTTAAGTTTCACGGGGTCTGAAATAGTCGGGCTGAAATAGTCTAGATTAACCAGGTATTTTGTCTGTCTGTCAGTTCTTATGAATTTCCTCTTATGCTTTGAGGGTATGTCCTTCGAATCCGACTTACACATGCTAATCCTTGTGGGAAAAGCAAACAACATATCCCCCTTGATGAGGGGGGTGTCGTCGGACAATGCCTGGATGCCATTTAGCCCGATAATAGACGTAAACAACGTAGTCTTGCCGCAGCCTTCGGGAAGCAGGGCTAATACTCCGTCTGAACCCGCATTGATTGCGAATCCATGGACTCTGTGCATGCCCTTCAAATCCAATAATTCCCCCACCCTTGATAATAGCAGAAGGTATGAAAGCTCATAAAGCCTTGCTGGGTCTGGAGATATTAATTTCCCTGATTCAGTTGAGAAATCATAGATTGACAGCGCCTTACCCCTGTAATCAACAATCTTGCTCTCCCCAGATGCAAAGGAAATGCTATCCTTGCCGTATCCCACAGCCTTAAACCCCCCCAATCCATCGTATTCTACCTCTCCCAGATAGCACCAAATTTTTACCCCCTCTTCTATGCCTGATCTTTCGAAAAACCCGAAGTCCCGCCGCAAACCGTCGATGATATCTTGGCTTTCAGAGGAGATAACTGCAGTTACTCCGTAAAAGTCAAAGCCGACTGAAAATTTTTTCACTTCCATTTTTCAGAATCTCGTATGTGAAACCTAAGCCGTAAGAGAAATGGGCGATGGGAAATAAAAATAGTAATGCAAAAAAGGATATGATGTCTTTTTCTCGATAAGATTTGACGCTTGACGACACAAAATCCAATAGTAGATAGGTGATTATGGGAGCGGCAAAAAGTGCATTTGACGTTACAAAATATATTATGGTGTCAACCACCAGCATAGCGGGCATAATGAACAGTGGATTGAATGTTTCAGGGTATTTTGCAATATTTTGTATCCTTCCTCTTCCATACATGAAAAGCTGTGATGCAAAACCATATATGTTTTTTCTGCGGTCATGGTACATGATCAAGTCGGGCATATAAATCATTTTGTGCCCCTTCTCAGTCATGTGCTGTAGGAGGATGTTCTCCTCGTTTCTCACAACGTCACTGTCGAATCTGACTTTGGATTTTTTCAATGAATCGGCTCTTATAGCTAGGTTGCAAAGGATTAGCATGCGCTCGTCAGCAGGCGTGTTTTTTCCAAATGACCCGTAGCGGTATCTCATATTTGCCGCTCCAAAATATGTTTGGAGGACGTATCCGGAGTATCTCTGAAATCTTGAACTTTCAATTGGGGAGATGTTCGGCCCCCCCAATACATCAACATCTGCATGTTTAGAGAATAATCCGACCACCTTTGAGAGATTGTCTTGCGGGACTATGACGTCATCATCTATGAAATACAGTATGTCCCCCTGTGCCTTGGATATTCCATGGTTTCTTGTGGCTCCAAGAGTTGTTTTTTCTATTTTATAATATATGAGGTTTTTACGGCTCCTTGACAGTTCTCTCAATAGCTTTATTGATTTTTTGCATTCTCCATTGACTACCACTATCACCTCATAATTCTGATTAAAATCTGAGGAATACACTGAGTCAATGCATCTTTTTAGCTGTGCCTGCCGGTTGTGGGTTGCGACAACCACGCTGAGTTTTGGGGTTTTTTTCTGCGTTTTCATTGTCTGCCTTGTGTTATTAGTTTCCACAGCATCTGCGGCGCCCTATTATACTGGCCTTCAAGTATCCGTGAAAACGGCACGTTCGGGTCTATCAACATGTGGTTGTCGGCTATCTGCACCATTAACAGCAGATTCCAAACTATGAATGGGAGCAGGATAAACACAATAACTATCCAGGAACTCCTCCGTCTGATATAATCTATGAAAAAACTCAATCCTGTGGCAAAGACAATGGCGGAGTTTGTGAGCATCCTAATGCCATAAGACCATCCTCCATCCCATGAGACCGTGAGTGAAATGAAAAACACCTGGACTGCAAAAGCAGTGATGAGTCTGGTGGATAGATTATTATCCTTTGTGTTCATCCATATGAATCCAATCATTGATAGTGCCGTAATGGGGGTCCAAATGAACAGGCCGTGTCTTGTGGAAAATATAATTTTAAAAGCAGTTGAATGAACAAATAGGTACATACCAACTACTGCAACAACTAGGTAAACAAGTTTTTTGTATCTTCTGAGTCTTGTGCTTTTAACGCCCCAATAAAACCCTAAAGAGGCTGCTAAGGCACATCCAACAATCTGGAACTTTAGTATCCACTGATTTAGGCTGCTTTTTGGGAAGGGGCTTGTTATGTATGAGCCGAATATTATCTTCCAAAAAATCAGCTGGGGAGAGAACACGATGGCGGCCACGAAGAATACCAGGAGATTGTATTTTATGAATTCTTTAAACTTTATCTTCGGTTTTTTTTCTGAAATTGGGATGATGTCAAATATCATTATCCCGCAGAATAATAGGTCCTGCCAGCGGACCAAGCTCATCAATCCAATTAACACACCCAATATGATGCTGTCTTTTATGCAGTATCTTCTGCCAGGCCTTAGGTGGTATGTTATGAATGCAGCCACAAAGAATGCGGAATAAGCATGTGTCATCGAGGGGTCATGGTATGTATAGTAAAAAAGCGAGGTGCAGATGAAGGTGGTGACTGTTGACGCCAAAGCCACCTTTGAGTTAAGGATTCTTCTCAGGAAAAAATATATGATGAGTAGTGTTGAATATGAAAATATCACTGTTGCAGTGGTTACGGAGCTATAGTATGATTGGGCGTATCCATCGGCTACAGCCCCCAGTGACTGCTCCCACAGGTTGGCTGCAAGGAAGAAAGGAATCCATATGAGGGACAAACCCAGAGGATACGGACTTCTTGGAAGCCCAGTAACTGTGGTCTGCCGGGGGTCTATCGTTGGACCCATCCTACGCGAGCCAAGATACGTATATTCATTGGTGAAGTTGAGGTCTCCATCCACCATCAATGAGCGTGTCACTGCATAGTAGTGCTGTCCATCCCCTCTAACCCCCCTAACGTGGAATAGATTGAAGAATATGATGAACACCATGGTTAGGGCGAGTATATAGGCTATATCCTCTTTTGTTGCATGCGCATTCTTTCTAACCCTGAATATCCACCCTAAAAACATACAATAAATATGTGATTCACGTTTATTATTCCCGGGATTTGGGCGTTATAGAAATGACTTATTTGAAAGATAACGAAGTTAAAAGAGGCAACTGCAAGTTAAGCAGATTTATCTCAAAGCAATGGTGGCTATAACTACTTAATGTTTTCCCTCATCTACCTAACCCTCTTTTTTCTTGAGGTTCATATCCATAAAATTTCTAAAACAACTACACCAAATAAAACCAAGAACTAGACCCTATAACAAGTATAACCCAGGATTGGTTCGCCCCGATCGAAACCACCAACAGACGACCAAGAAAAGGGGCTAACAACACATTAGTGACATACCTGTATGTGACTGATTTCAGATCCTGCCGAATATTTTTTCCCAGATTGTTTTTCTGTGTCTAGGTTTTCGCTTACGTTTGTTTCTTGGGGGCATTTTGTTTTTTGAGCGTGAATATGAACTTGTTTTTGTAGGGTATTTTCTCCAAGTAGCCCAGTTTTGCGAGGTTTAGGAGGTCTGTTCTGGCCGTCTGGTATGCGACGTTGTACATGGTTTCTATCTCGTTTATGGTGACATGCTCGTCGGGTCGCTTCATGAAGGTCTTCAGTATGTCTGCCTGCCTCAGGTTTATGTCCTTTGCAGAGTCTATGAGCTTCAACGACTCGGTCTGTTCATTCTGCTTTCTAGTCAGATATGCCTTCATGTCCTCTAGGGCCTTTCCTATCGAGTCCAGGTTGTAGTTTATGAAGTATGTTAGGTCGTTGTCGTCAGTTTCAGTGTATAAGTAAGCCATGCCATACTGTGTCTTGGACTTCAGTATTATTCGTGATATCGGCATGAACTCGAACAACCAGTAATCACGGGTCAGCACATACCAATAGAATATAGCCCTAGCAGTCCTACCATTTCCGTCATTGAATGGGTGAATGTAGCCTATGAGGAAGTGCAGCATGATTGCTTTGATTATGGGATGTATGAACTCCTTCGAGTCTTCGCTTGCGAATTCGCAGAACTCCTCCATCAGATCCTTCAGTTTCTGGTGATTGGGGGGCGTGTGATAGATCACTCCCTTCTCGTCATCCATTACGACGACTTCGTTACTGTCTCTGAACCTACCCTCATCCATCTTGTCCTTAAGAGTGTCTTCGGTTATGCTTCTGTGAAGGTCAAGCAACAGGTCTATGGTCATCTTCGTGTCTTTGAGCTCCGATATCTTGCGCATGGTCGTGTAGCCGTTCACTATCATCTGCTCGGAATAGTTTCTCGGCTTCTTGTTCTCCCGGAGCATCTTCTTCGCGACCTTTCTGGTAGTCGCGGCCCCTTCCAGCTGGCTTGATGCAATGGCTTCCTCCATCAAGGAGTTTATGATATAACGGTCCATGCCTTTCAGGTCGATGAACTTTGACCCGGATTCGAGGCTTCCACCGGCCGAAATGTCGAGTATGTGCAACTTCTGCGAGACCTCATCCTGGAGACTATACCTGAACTGCATACCACCAAACTTAAGTAGCCTCTGCTTTCCCTGGCGCATGACCTTCATCATCACCCACACAAGTTCAGAGTTAGCCTTCTTTGGAATCTCACGATACCTAAGCTCATCCCAATGTAGGTAACTCCGATTGGATTTGGTGATAAAGGCCTCAATCTCACCGTCCTCCAACAGCTTTACTGCTTCCTCTCCGGCCTTATCCAGGATTTCCCTCCAAGGTTTCGGTTTCTGAGGTTTTTTCATGAAGTACTAATTCAGTAGATTTTAGTCAATATTAGTATTAGCAAACAACATATATAAAGTACTAAATTAGTAGATATTAGTAGTGTCGGGTTCGAATCCCTAAACACAAAGGAGCCAACATGTCGATACAGCCTCTAACTCCGCCAAATTCTTAGGAATTAGACGAGTTCGACGCCCCGATCGGGATTTGAACCCGAGTCACAAGATGGCTGCGGCTTGTTTTTCCGACGTCCTGGGTCATCGAGGTTTGTAGCCGAAGATGGCCCTTTTTCGCCGGCCTTTTATTTAAAAGGCCGCGACAGTCTTGTATGATAGTCCGCTACACTATCGGGGCATTTTTTTCTTGGGTTTCCCCAGGTCATCGAGGCATGAAGCCGATGATGGCCTAGTGCGTGCACCGAGTAACCGGTGCCTGCACCATCGGGGTAAATTTTGTAAGTCCATTGTATTAGTCTTTTATTGTTTATAAAATCAGAAGTGGAAGGCTTTTAGGAAGCATCTGAAGCTTATCATACCTTCGATTTGGCTGTTTACTACTGGGACG
>JAHIYG010000097.1 GCA_018815265.1 Candidatus Altarchaeota archaeon
ATGATGTAACCAAAACATAAATCAAAACAACAGCACCAAAAAATATGCCATCATTAGGTATTTTATCTGATGAATCCCATGAAATAACCTACGTGGTTTAAAAATGACCTCTAAAAAATGCTCAGACAAAGACCTCACTGAAGTGTCTGATGTGGCCTGTGAAATAGGGCACCGCAGACACTGGAAGGAAAAGCCAGATTTTGTCCTACACGGCGACTGGCGTAAAACACACCAGAAACTACTAAAAACAGAGCCAGACAAAAAAGGACACATACTAACAAACAAGCAAAAGTAAAGCTTATCTCCCCATCATTCCCAAAGCCTATACTATGGTGGAAAAACAAATCCAACCCAGCGCCAGAGACTGGCTGGCCACCCCGCAGGTCCTAAACCTAAAAAACCAGCAGGAAGTCGTCGAAGCAATAAACGCAGGCCTCAGAGAATTTTTCATGTCGTACGTGTCAAAACCAGGAATCAAAGAAAGATACACCACACTGAAAACATCAGACATAACCGATTCTGCAGGCGTGAAAACAACATACACCGACTCACAGGGTACTGAACGAGGATACAGCTTCCCAAAGGACTTCACACTACTAGCTCTTGAATACCCAATGTATTCAAGAACCATGCATGGGAACCCAATGTTCACCTTTTGCATAGGACTTGCAAGAACCAAACATGACCCACAAACAGGAGGATTAAATAGATACTGGAACATAGATACTGGACCATCCACATCATTGTCCTATACACAGCCATGGGAGAGTCATCTACCCTCAGCATCGCCCCCCTATTGGGGAGATGATGTGACCGCATGGTGTAGACTACACATCCTAATGCCTAAGGGACATGCTCCAGTTATGGGTTTGAGCGCCCTCCAACACGAAAAACTCCAACTGACAGGGGAAACAGAGGATGAATTCAGGACACTCTACAAGACATCAAACAGCAGATGGAGAAGCCACTACAAAAAAATAAAAGATGCCCTATCAGGCGATGGCCCAGAGACCACAGAATACTTTGCATACCCCAACAGGGGGCTTCTAATGCCTCTTGTGGGCTTAACATTGGCTAAAAGACTAGGTATAACCTCATTTCAGATAGAAAAACCCTCAGAAAGCAATAATGAACCCTACATCCGCACCTACCAAATGCTCAAAACAAACAAAGCAGGGGTTGAAGTATCGGCAGTAGACCATTTGGACTCACCCTAACATGCCTTTGAAGACCGAATAAAGGACTGCTTTAGAAGAGACATATGTCACCACAGACACGACTGCAGAAGGAAAAAAATACTTCATACCATCCAATATTTTTCCTGTTGAAACAAAACCAATAGTCAAACACCCCAAAAAGGCAGTAGTGAAAAGGTTCGTAACTATATAGTTGTCCAAAAATCCACCAGTCTCAGCTTGCATGGGCTTCACCCAACTCCTACCCATTACCTCATCAGGCAGAGAATGCGAGATGTTTCTACCAAAAGACGACATGACATCAGTTGACACAAATGAGAACCCATACAGTATCGGCGCAGAAAACATAACCAAAAGAAGAACAGTCGCCTTCACAGAATGAAGCTGCGCTGAAACCTCCTGCCTCATATGCTCCCTCCTCTGAAGGATGTCTGCAATATGATACAGGGAATCAGCGACACCCAAGCCACCTCGCAGCCCATGTGCAATCAAGTTTAGGGAAAGATGCAATCCACTATCCCTAACCCTCTCAGACGTTTTCTCAACAGCCTCCTCAAAACTGACATTCTTCATGACATCACATGCCATAAGCTTCAACTCAGAACCCAACACTGGGAAATCCTCCCTCGCAGACATGAAAAGCGACTGGTCAATCGGCAAACCAGCCTTGATGTTTGAAGCAGTAATCCTCAGACTGTCAGGCAGATGAGAGGCCGCAACCACGCCTCTCCTCCTGGCCTCGCAAACCTTCCTAAAAAACAAAAAAACAAAACACGCAACAGTAAATGAAAAAAACAAAAGCCCAAAGTCGACAGACAACAAACCACTAGCATAATACGCAGCTATCAACCCAAAGAATCCAGAGACTATAAGGGACGCTAGCAAATGTTTTCCAGGGGATTTAACACCTGCATACTTCAAAGTACTCAACACCCTCCCCACTACGCTTAGATCACCCTCATAGGAAGCATTTAATTCAGTCAACAGAGCAGGCTTTGTAACCCTAACCAAAAAAACGAAAAACAGCTGCGTAACCACTGAAAAAGCAAGAATCATCCAATAAGATGACTCCCCAGCAAGCTTCTCGCTTAATCCGAGGCTACCCATAGTCTGTATGACGACGACAGACAAAGCCGGAAAAACAATCGCACCTATGACATACACAATCATCTTCTTCTCCATGGACCTACCATACCTCTGCGCCTCATACTCCTGAACCTTCCTCAAATCCTCCAAAACCGCCTTAAGACTCAAGCCCATGTCGGCTCCGGTCTCCAGGCTGTTCTGGAGCTGCCAGACAACCCTCCTATAAAGCCTCGACCTATTTCTCTTACCCGACATATCCAATGCCTTTTTCAAACCGTATTTGCTTGCAGCAGTCA